>JAJDBS010000118.1 GCA_029261235.1 Nitrospirales bacterium | reverse complement strand
ACCCTGGACCAGTGCTGAATTTGCTCAACCCAGCGTGGAGCACGGTGCCGTGATTTATAAAGAATATTGCTCACAATGTCATGGTACGGAAGGCAAAGGAGATGGTCCCGCGGCATCAGGCTTGAGTCCCAAACCGGCCGTGCATGCCAACATTCCTTTCGAAAAACTCCCGATGGAGTATCTCTATAATGTGATTAACTTTGGTGGGCCAAGTGTGGGCAAATCGGCCAACATGCCCTATTGGGGATTAACCATCGGGCAACAGGGTGTGGCTGACGTCCTTGCCTACTTGAAAGTCACATTTAAAGGTGGAGCTGCAGTGACACAAGCTAGTGGAGGAGACGGGCCTTCAGGTGTCTGCCCCCAACCACGCAAAACAAGACGTGCTCCCGGGAAATTCAAGAAGATGCAAAATCCTCTTCCGCAAAATGCGGAAAATGTGAAAGCTGGGGAAACCTTGTTTCAACTGACAGCCACACCCCTAGCCTGCTTAAATTGCCACGGGACGAAAGGTGATGGACAAGGGCCAATGGGAGCCGCATTGAATCCTCCTCCACGAAACTTCACCTGCGGCGAAACCATGAAAGATATTTCGGATGGTCAAATGTTCTGGATCATTAAAAAGGGGTCGGTAGGAACGGGCATGATGGCCTTTTCTGGAATGCCTGATAATAAAATTTGGCAACTAATCCAGTACATTCGCACATTGGCAAAATGAGAAACTCTTCCTCTATATAATAGGTAGACATATGGCTCATTTCGACTCAATAGGGACAAAGGATTGTACCGTTCCTTAATGAGAAAAATCTCCGCTCTCATTCTGGGGGGAAGCTCAGTATCCCCCCAGTAAGGTTGGACACAGTCTGAAAGCCATGTTGCGATAAAACTCTACAGGCTAGATAGCCACGCAATCCGACTCGACAGTACACCACGGTTTCTTTTGTTGGATCGAGTTCATCCAGGTGTTCGCGCAGTTCATCGACAGGAATGAGCCGAGCTTGGGGGATATGAGTCTCGTGATATTCGTTTGAGGTCCGGACATCGAGTAATTGAAGCGGCACCTTCGATTGCAGTTTCTTCTCCAATTCATCACCAGTGATGATTTGGACTTCTCCCCGCAAAATATTCGCTGCCACAAACCCAGCCATAATCACAGGCCCCTTGGCAGAATTAAATTGTGGGGCATACGCAAGATCAAGGGCTTCCAAATCCTCTACCTTCATTCTTCCTACTATAGCCGTGGCTAACACATCAATTCGTTTATCGACGCCTTGTTCTCCAATAATTTGTGCCCCAAGAAGGCGGCCAGTTGGCTTCTCTACTACCAACTTCATATGCAGAGATTCGGCTCCTGGATAGTAGTCTGCATGATCCAAAGGATGTGTGACTGAGACAAAATAGTCATAGTCATGCGCTTGCGCCTCGCGCTCAGACAGTCCAGTTTTCGCAGCAATCATGCCGAGAGATTCCACGATTGCCGTCCCAATCGCCCCAGGAAACGTCAGAGAGCCCCCGGCTGCATTGGCTCCGGCCACCCTGCCCTGTTTATTCGCAGGTCCTGCCAAGGGAATACGTGTAGGTTTTCCTGTGACCAAGTGAGCAATCTCGACCGCATCGCCTGCGGCATAGATATTGGGATCTGATGTTTGCTGAGAGTCATTCACTACGATTCCGCCGGATTGGCCAATGTGAAGACCAGCGTCTTTTGCCAATTTTAATTCCGGGCGCACGCCAATAGAAAGAATAACGACATCACAGGGTAAGCGAGTCCCACTGCACAATTCGATTTCATGAGCTAACCCATCATTGGTATGAAATATATGAACGCCGTCTCCTAGAATGATTTCCATACCTTTTCCTTGCAGATGTTGGGTCATGAGTGACGCCATATCTTTATCGAAAGCAGGAAGCACTTGGGGAGTTAATTCAACGAGGGTCACCTTCAATCCAAGATTCATTAAGGCCTCAGCCGTTTCTAAACCAATAAATCCTCCTCCAACCACAATGGCGATTTGGGATGGATGATCCGTCAAGAACTTCTTAATCGCATCGGAGTCAGGAACCGTCTTAACGGTAAAGATATTCTTCGCGTCAATGCCAGGCAGATCAGGAACAATGGCGCCAGCCCCCGGTGCCAGAATCAGTTTGTCATACGGCACAACAAACATTTCACCAGACTCGAGGTCCTTCACCATGATCGTTTGGGTATCAGGGTGAACGGACAACACCTCATGCTGAACTTTCACCGTCACGCGAAAACGTTTCCAAAATTTCCCAGGTGACTGAAGCAACAACTCCTCTCGATCGACAATCGTATTCCCCACATAGTAAGGTAATCCGCAATTCGCAAAAGACACATACCGACCTCGTTCAAACATAGTAATTTCAGCAGACTCGTTCACCCGTCTGGCTTTAGCCGCCGCGCTGGCCCCACCAGCCACTCCTCCAATAATCACGATTTTCAGGTCTGCCATAAGAGAAGAACTCCTTCTTACCTTAATCAACCGAATACTGAGATGTGTAGAACGACCAATGGTCTTCTCATCATTTTCGAGGTTCTACAGGTCTACCTAAGGACACCGAACAGGTTCCATCCAATCTAAGAGCCACCTTTGTTTTCACAAACAAGCGGACAGCCTCTACAGCGAGAACTCTGCCACTCAAAACGCAATAATCCCTCTATAAAAAAGGGAACGCTCTTTTCAGAGACCTCCCTTCTTGTGAGAAAATTATTTGGGTTGATTGAAAATATGTGCCAAAGATTGTGGAAGCATCACCGTTCCATCAGGGAAGTCGTTGCCCCTTTGCCAAAGATGGAAGATCACTCCATCCTCAACAGAAACTTCCACATCTTCCTTTTTAATTTCAGGAATATCCGCTTTGATCAAACACTCCTTGTCATCTTCGGTACTATCTACTAATGAAGCCCATTCCATTACTTGAATAAATTCTCTATTTTGGTCCTTAGTAAATGGGGGGCCTCCCATCCACGGCGATATCCATTTTCCAAATTCCTGTATTGGATCTCAATGGGTTAAAAAACTCCTGACATTACCTCCATTGCGAAAAAATTGTTTAACAATACATTACTTACCAACAACGTCGTTTAGGTCGCTAAGTACCATGTCGCTATGATATTCGAGATTCGTTTTTATTCTTGGCAACATTCGTCCTGGCCACCATGTCTTTTATGAGGACCACCCATTCCTTTGTGCTTCTGATGACCTCCGCCACCCCTAGATCCCATACCACGATGACGGCCCATCCCACCTGGCCCATGACCCTTTGCAAATGACCGCTCATATTGCATCACGCTCCAAATCTCCTCATCCGTTAAGAGCCCTCCAAAAGGAATCATCCCCGTTCCCGGTGACCCATTTTTAATCACCCAAAATAATTCTCCTTCCGTCCGATGCCGCCACATTCCATGGTGCCAAAAATTTCGCGGAGCGGGATTGAGGGAGAGCCCTCCCGGACCATCCCCGCGTCCTGATGTCCCATGACAATTAAAGCAAGTACCTTTTCCTTCATAGATCGCTTTGCCCTGCTCCACGATTTCAGGAGAATCAGGCAAGGGATTTACCAGCTCTCGCGCTGCATCAATCTTATCTGCAGGAACACGTGACTCCATGATATGTCGTTCCATGGCGAACAGCTGAGGTACCCAAAGACCGAACCCCAGCACAATGTGCATAAGAACTAACAACCAACTCATATCTCTTCCTCCTTGACGCGAATAACCTAAATCATTCTTCTCGTTATCATGACCATCGCTATAATCTTTACCTTGCTTCACAGGAATTGTACCTTTGCTAGGTCTATGCCAAGGACAACCGTCATCCTTACGCTTCTTGAATCACGAAGGTTTCTAAGCCGTATTCTGCATTCAAGCCCATGGACTCACTCTGGAAGTGGTGAAAAATTCCCCACCAAAGAAAAACACTAGTGGTGCATTCTGGGACAGCGATTCGTAAAACGGTATTTTTCTATTACCCAACTCCCAATGTTTTGGTATCGCAAATTCATATGGCACGAAATTTGGTTCTTTAGTCAGAATGGTGGAAAAGGCGATAAGGAGTTCAATGACTTTTTTAAAAGGAGCACAATCACATGAAATACACAGCTACCATGTTGAGTTTCATCATTGTACTTGCGTGGACCCTTCCGGCTCTGAGCAAAAAACCTCAAGTTTCTTCACAAAAGGGAGAAGCCGTATACAAGGCTCATTGCGTTGAGTGTCATGGTCTCTATGGAAAGGGTGATGGACCGGAAGCTGCGATGCTGATTGTCCCTCCCACCAACTTTCAGCGCTTCGAGTCGCGGATCAAATCGGAAAAAGATCTTCGAACGGCTATCATCTGGGGATTGGCCTTTAGCCCAATGCACGGGTGGTGGGGAAAACTCAGTGGGACCGAGATACGCTCTGTCACAGCCTATGTACGGCAACTCGCGCCGTACCAACCATGGCGGCCCTGACATGAACGAGTAACAATCTCATAGGGAACATGAGTACCGTTATCAAGTTCTGCGGAACACGTATCGGTTCAGGGGATCCTCAGGCAATTGAAGGCTATTGTGAAATTTATTATTAACCTACCAAAAGGGTTATAATGATCTATCTACGAAGAAGCTTTTTCTTGGAAAGCAAGCAGGATTGTTCTCATGTTAGAAACTGCCGCGGTCGCGTTCACCACGTTTTTTGTCACTCTTGGTCCGATTGAGGCAGCTACAATGTTTGCGGCTCTAACACAAAACCGTACGACACAACATCGTCGCACAATGGCTATTCGTGCCACCCTGGTCGCCACCGGAATCCTCTTAACATTTGCCGTGCTTGGAGATTGGTTATTGAGTCTCTTGGGGATTTCTTTGGCTGCCCTTCAAACAGCCGGAGGCATCCTGCTCTTATTGATTGGCATTGATATGGTATTTGCGCGAAGCTCAGGTGGAACAACGACAACTGATGCTGAAACTCAGGAAGCTGCGCATAAACAAGATATTTCAGTCTTTCCGCTAGCCACCCCCCTCATCGCCGGGCCTGGGGCCATGGGAGCCGTCATTCTGTTCATGGCCAATGCCCAAGGTAATTTAGTAACCCAACTCATCGTCATTGCTTCGCTCATCGGGGTCTTATTGATCACCCTGTTGTCTCTACTTGGTGCCAGCCATATTCAAAAAGCACTAGGAGTTTCAGGTCAACATGTTTTTAGTCGAATATTTGGTGTCCTCCTGTGTGCCTTAGCCGTCCAATTCGTGTTTGACGGTATCGGGCAAAGCGGCCTTTTGTCCTAAGCTCCTCGATGGAAGAAAAACGATGGCGAATCCTGTTGAGCTCGCCCCGTCATCGGCACAAACCGAACAGGTAACAAGTCAGTCTTTTGATAGCCCTCTTCAGTACGCCGTATGACGACCAGGTTTTGAGATTGATCCCCAACAGGTGAAAATGAGACGTCCACCAACCATTAATTGTCCTAAGAGGGGAGAAGGAATATATTCTGGCGCAGTGATTAATATGATCGCAGCAAAAGGACTTTCTTCAGACCATCCCTGATATCCATCGCCAGATCGTACAACAACCGTGTCATAGCCTAATCTTGCTAGTATCTCTTTAGCCCGAACGGCAAGAGGTTCAACAATTCCAACAGTAAACACCTGAGCCCCTAGTTCGGCGAGAATGGCCGCCTGATACCCAGACCCTGTTCCGATCTCCAAGACCTTCTCGCCCGGTAGCACATTCAATGCTTCGCTCATAAAGGCGACAATCTAAGGTTCAGAGATCGTTTGGTCATAGCTAATCGGCAGTGGAAAGTCTCCATAGGCCTCGTCAGATTCCCGGACAGAGATAAACCGATGCCGTGGAACTCGTCGCATAGCCGATAACGATAGGATGAGCAATCCCCTCCGCGACAAGTTGAGTATCCACCATGTCATCACGTTCAACGTGTCGAGAATGATCGTTAAGCATATTCATGACTGAAGAAAGGATCTAACCCACGCATCCCCTGCTGATATGACAGCAAGGCTGCGTCTAAAACCAAACACAACAAGATCGAATTCCGAAAGATCGAAGGCGTCACCCTTCATATTGGCATTCCCCCCGTATGACTTCCATGTGCTCAGGCTATGAATCAGAGCCTCATTTCATAGCCTCCTTATCTGACTTTTCTTCCTTATTTATCAATATCTTCTTCTTGTATCAGCTAACCCTACCAAGCCATAGGAACAGTTGCACATAAGATTCCTGGCACAACTTTCGCTAGTCAATATTCAGCATGATTGTTCCTGCTAATCACGGGAGGGTTACATATGTATCAAGTCATTGGTGGAAGCGAGAATGGGAATATTGGAATCAAAATCGAGAAGAAATTGACGCCGGATGATTATGCACTGCTGATTCCCTACATCGATAGACTGAGACAGAAAGCTGGATCGCTGAGTTTGCTCTGCGATATGACCCAATGCGAAGGTCTACCCAATTACGCGCTATGGGGCGATTTAGTAGACCGCCTGCAACAAGTGTATGCTATTCCAAGAGTTGCCGTCGTCGTAGCTGAGCCTCAGGAGATGGAATCTGCCACGATGGAGCCTCACCCTTTACACAAGACCACGGTGAAATACTTCACACTAACTCAACTGGATAAGGCATGGAATTGGGTGGAAGGGGACGAAATATGAAAAACATTCATCACCATATTTCCATCGTAACGCCCTGTAATTCCTTTCTGAACTCGTAAAGAACTTCTTCCTTACTCATGAGGATGCGATCTCAAGAAAAATGTTCACGGACAAGCCAGTGCGGCAGATGTGGAACAACATGACCATGGAGCGTAGGACAAACCGGGGGCTGACGCGATTACGTTTTCTAGACGTCCTTGCTACACTTTGGCCGTTATGGCCACTCTGCCAACAGAGGTGTACCAATTCCACATCACGCTCCGTGGCATCAGCCCCTTGATCTGGCGCCGAGTCCTCGTCACCAGTGAACACACCATCGCCGGACAGACAAAGTCTGCTCCAAAAGCTACGACAGGTTCAGTTGCGTCATAAAAATTGTGTATTCTTCAGCATTGCCCCGTTATTCAAAACCAATCTAGCCGTTTCCCTCGGTGGCTCAATCACTGATGATTGAGATTCATGATCACACGAGATACGAATGATTCTCCGTCGAGAAACCCACTCCATGGTTTTCAAAAATCGTGACACACAATCTATGCAGAGCTGGGAGTGAAAACGGTTTAAACATGAAGCCTTGTGCACCTTCCTTCGCAAGTTGTCGCAAAGTCGAGCCGTTCAAATCCCCAGACATCACGACCACTGGCGTCTGATAGCCCAACCATCGCAACTCATCCAGCATCGTCGGACCGTCCATCTCGGGCATCTGGATATCCAGCAGAATACCCTCAACGACTTGGCCGCCCAACACATGCAATCCTTCCAGACCATTGCACGCGAGAAACACATCATAGCCCCAAATGTCCAGGGCATCCCGCAACCTCCGAGCTACCGACTGATCATCATCCACGACGAGTATGGAGGGTCGGAAGATCGGAACCACCAAATCATCTGCTACTTGGCGTCGCGGATTACTTTTAACCGTCACTGTCATGGCGTTTGTCCACGAGGTCGGCTGTTTGGAAGTTGAGGATAGTTGATTCATGTGTCGCCTCCCTGCTGAATCCATTGCATCAATTCATACATGGATATTGGGTTAGGGGGAAGAGACCTGCACAATACGAAATTAGTAGGACGAGGGGAACTAGGAGAATCCCTAGTTTTTTCAAAAAAACCACCTCAATCAATAAGGAGCGGGAAGCGAGACCGAGGCTTGTTCTATCAGACCATGGGAAAGCGCAAATTTGGTGAGATCGGCATCAGACTGCATGTGCAACGTGTCCATCAGTTTGGCCTTGTGAAATTCAACAGTTTTCACAGACAGGGTGAGAATGCCCGCGATTTGTTTGATAGACTTCCCTTCGGCAATCAGTTGCAACACTTCTCTTTGACGAGGCGTCAGATGCTTAAGAATAGGCACCTGGTTTCGCGAAGCATATTCAAGCGGCAGTTGATCATCGAGAAACACCAGCGGGGTGAGGTAGGATTGGCCTTGAACCACTGTATGAATGGCACCAATTAATTCTGAAGCTGCGCTGCGCTTCAACAGATAGCCAGAGGCTCCTGCTTCGAAAGCTTCCTTGGCGTAAGCTACATCAGCATGCATGGTGAGAAAAATGACTTTCGAGGCAGGTATCAGTTGCCTGAGCTGTCGACTCGCTTCAAGTCCATGCAATAACGGCATCGTCATATCAGTCACAATAACATCGGGCTTGAGCTGCTTAGCCGCAGCTATCAGAGCACGACCGTCTTCTACTTTCCCCACCACATCGAATTCCTCCTCCAAAATCTTCGCCACTCCGTCTAGTACCAGAGGGTGATCATCCGCTAACAAGATACGAAGGCGGCTCATAGATATACCTCGACCTTTTAAGATAAAGAGGGGGTCGCAACCGCATCAGCTACACTGCGCATTCATAGAAATTGGCATTCATCATACAGAAGGGAAGACTGGCCTACTATTAGGAAAACCCCTAGTCAGACAAGAAAAATCCCCTAGGACCAAACTACCTTCAGTCCGAAGAAACCAGACCATGAGCAACCGCATACTTCGTCAATTCGACGGTAGAATGCAAATTCAATCCCTGCATGATGTTTGTCTTATGAAACTCTACCGTCTTGTGAGAAAGATTGAGAATATTGGCATTATCTTTCACCGTTTTGCCTTCTGCCACCAGCTGCAACACTTCTCGCTGACGTGAGGTCAACGGACTGTCTTTACTAGCTGTCCCTTCAGATTGACCACAAAGAGGCAAGAGCACATCCTTCGCAATCACTGGAGTCACATAAAATTGATCTTTCGACACTGCTTGAATGGCCAACATTAATTCTGAAGCTGCTGACCGTTTGAGCAGGAAGGCAGAAGCTCCGGCTTGAAATGCTTCTTTTGCATAGGTGGGATCAGCATGCATGGTTAGAAAAATTATCTTGCAGGCCGGAAGCAATTTCTGTAATTGGCGGGCCGCTTCGAGACCGTTCAGTTGCGGCATGGAAATATCCAAGACCACGATATCCGGATTGTGCTGCTGTGCAACCGTCAGAAGCGTTCGGCCATCTTCAGCGATACCCACAATATCATGCTCATCCTCTAAGAGCTTACGAAGGCCCTCGAGAACCAACGTATGATCATCGGCTAAAACAATCCGCGAACGCTTCATGTGCCGCCTTTACCTAGTCATATTGAGATAGGACATGGGCCCCTCCTGTCGGTTTTTTTACTCACGACAACTGAGAACTCACCCCTCATTTTTTCATGGCCCCTCTTCATATTTCACTTCTCTTATTGGCACCCAAACGATGATTTCCGTTCCTTGCCCGGGGAAAGACTTCATCTCATACGTGCCTTGAACCACTCTCACGCGTTCTTGCATACCGATGAGACCTAACCCATGTTTGCCTAACCGAATCTCTTCAACGCAAAACCCCTTCCCATTATCCTTGATGGCCAATCGCAGCCCTCCTTTATCTTCAAGCAGCTTTACTTCGATCTGAGTGGCCTGAGCATGTCTACTCACATTTCTCAAGCCTTCTTGGGTTAGACGATACAAGCATGAAGCAATGTCCTGAGATAGGGAAACGGGTATATCGATTGAGGTAAACACAACTGGAATACTTTCCCATTTTGAAAAATCATTCAAATAGGATCGTAAGGCCACTTCAAGTCCAAGATCATCTAAAATGGAAGGATGAAGTTGGTACGCCAGGTGCCTCACGTCATCTGAAAGCGTGGAGACTTCATCGTACAGCTTTTGAAACGTGTGATACATTGGCGACGATAGGCTTAATCCCTTTTGAGCTGATTGTAGATCCAAGGCCAAGACAGCCAAACGTTGATTCATGTCATCATGAAGCTCACGTGAAATTCTCCGTCGTTCATCTTCTTGAGCTGAAATCAGTTGTCCGCCCAGAGCCTGCAACTCTTCCTGATTCGTCCGCAACGCGGCCCGGGCAACATGCCGTTCAATAGCCACCCCTGCCAGGCCGCATGAAAGGTCCATCAGTGTGAAGTCGTCAACATTGGGATGTTGTGGTTGCCGTTGATAGATTCCCAGCACCCCAAGAACCGTATTCGATTTGGACAGAATGGGTGTAGACCAGCATGCACCTAGTCCATACTCTGATGCTAAATTTCGGAATGGCTCCCAAAGAGGGTCAGCGGCAATATCCGCCACGATGACCTGTTTCTTCCTATAAGCCGCAGTTCCACACGATCCTCGTTGAGGGCTGCTTAACATTCCCTCGATAGCTTGAAGATAGGCGGCTGGAAGAGAAGGAGCCGCTCCAACTCGAAGGGCTATGCCATCATACAGAAAGATAGAGCAAATCGACCCCCGATCCAATTCTTCCACAAAACGGCAAATTCTTTCGCAGATCTCCAGCAATGATTTTTCCACACTGATCATTTCGAGTATTTGCTGCTCACCTCGTAACAAATTCTCATTGCGATGGCGTTCAGAAATATCACGAAACGTGACGACTGCGCCCTTGATTTGCTGACCCTCCTCCAGAATTGGTGTACTCGTGTACTCTGCTGGAAAATAGGTTCCGTCCTGACGCCAAAAAACCTCTGTGAGCACCTGATGATGCACGGTACCATCCTTCAATGATGAATAAATTGAACATTCTTCTACAGGATGTGGCGTTCCATCCACTTTGGAGTGATGTAAGAATGGGTGAACAACTTTCCCGAGAACATCATCAATCTTCCAGCCAGTCAAACGTTGGGCTGCTTGATTGAAAAACGTGACCTTCCCCTGATTATCGAGGCCGTATAGCCCTTCTCCCGCAGAATTCAGAATCAACGCATTTTGGGTTGAAAGACGCCGATTTTCTTCTTCAGCTTCCTTGCGCTCCGTACTATCAATGCCAGTTGCAATAATATATTCGATGTTCCCCTGTTGGTCCCTTATGGCCGTATTAGACCAACTGATCCAACGCAGCTGCCGATCGTGATTCAGCCATGCATTTTCAAAGAATTCCGGGAATTGTCTCTCTTGAAATAAGCCCAGAAGGCTCTTGACCTCTTGGGCATCTTCTCCAGAAATCACTGAGAGATCGATGAAGGATCTTCCCCTCATATCTTCAAGGGTTCGCCCCATCAATGTTTCGCATACTTTATTAAATCTGACTATTTTCCATTCCGGATCAAGTACCACGACGAGAGCTCCGGCCGTGTCCAAGATAGCGGAAATGAATTGTTGCTCTTTTTTCAATGCTTCTTGAGCTCGTCTGCCCTCCGTGATATCAAAGTGCATCACCACTGCACTCGTTTTTTTCGCTTCAGGGAAATGAGAGATCATGACTCGATACCAGCGTTCGTCGTTGTGAACATGAGAAAGATATTCCAAGGCAAACGTCTTCATGTTTCCTGCCAGCACAGCGTTCAATCCATGTCCTATGCCTTGGGCTTCCTTTGCACCATAGCCATAGATGTGCTTACACACATCTAGATAATGGCTCCCAACCCCATACTTCGCATCGTGCAACCCATTACCACTGGCAAATTCCTTCCAGTGATCGTTCACAAATACAACCATCCCTTCGGGATCAACAATAGCAATATGTGCAGGAAGTGCGGCTAGTACTCCTGGATTCAGATGAAAGGGCGAGAGGGGAAGCGCGTCACCCGTTACTGGTGATGTTGACTGAGGAGAGAACCCACGTCTTGCTGATGATGGCTTGGGTACCATATTGGTCCATCAAGATTAGGGGAATTGGAAAACATGTTCGAAGATTCACATGATAGGCTTTTTCACCAAAAAGGTACAGCTCGTTTGAGTCCTCCTTCGTATCGCTATTCACACAATAGCTACATGAGTGCTTTTGGGCAGCGCTGAATGGAAAAAACAACAAAAGATGATTGAAGGTGACGGGTAATAGATCTCCTCAATATTGATTCGACGATCCATCAGCTATGGCAGGAAATGGCAAGAGGATATTACTTCCTCTGCTCTCGGCCCAATTGCGCGTATATTAGGAACAGCGTTTCGGATGAGACAGTCCGGGAGGAAGTTTCGTATGTTGATCCAAGCAGGCCATATTAATCTGATATTGGTTGAGGCCTTTTACCTGACTTAAATCAGCCCCATGAAGTTTGGCTTGATACAGCATGGCATCCTGCAATGAGGCTGCGTCAAATTCAGCATCTTGGAATACAGCCTCATGAAGCATCGCATTATCCAAATTGGCCTCATAGAGTCGAGCTTCAGTAAAGTCGGCCCTCGTGAGATTCGCACGAGCCAGTTTGGCTCGTTGTAGCGTAGCTTTTCTAAAGTTGGTACCTGCGACCATGGCCATCACAAAGTCGGCACTACTCAGATCCGCCTCACAAAAATTAGCCCGAGAAGCATCAGGTCCCTTCGGGTCCTCAATCCACTTTGCATGAGCGGTTTTTATTTGCACAATGACGTCGTGAGAAAATTTCTTGTTTTTATTTTCACTGCAGGAACGCTCTTGTGGAATGAAAATTGAGTGCGGATACTTCTCTTCTGAAATCTTGAAGAAGATCTGAGTGCCAAAACCCAAAATGAGTAAACTTGATATGACAACTGAGATTCGAATCATTAGACCTTTCAACTGCAGCAGAATCTACATTCTAAGATAACGACTGAACACGCACGTTCATTCTAGCCCAAAATAGTCTGTCTCAAAACCTTACCTACTAAATTTTCTGACACACATTTATCCTAACTCCCAACTTCCATTCCGATACCAAAAATAAAAGCCTCATCCAATTTCTTAGTTTGAAATAAAGGCTGACTATTGAAACGAATATCATAGGCAAAGTTTAGATACAGATGTTGATTGATCTTAATCCGTATACCCTGGCTAGAATTCACACGAAGAGCCGTACTCTCATTTCCAAAGTCTTTAAACCCCCGATGATCAAGGAAAATTCTGACGCCGTCTGGAATAATCCAATACCCCCAGTTAATGGACCACAAATAGGTTGGACTCTGGATCGTTGGCCTGGTCTTGAAATCCTGATGAACAAAACCAATCCCACCGATAATGGCGAGTTCATGCTCTTGGGTATCAAAGAACTGATAGCCTACACCAACACTCGTTGAGCTCCTCAAGGTTAAATCTTGAAATGAGTCTTGTTCAAATAATTCGTCGAGACCGAGAAAGATTTTATCTGTGAGAAAATAATCATAATTGAGAGAACCTCTTGAATTTCTCGCGGTCACTTGATCAACAGATTCACCGTAATTATACCGCCCCCCCAAACCCACACGGTGTTCACCAAAGCGCATTGTGGCCTCTGTAGAAGCATTGATCGCTTGAGTCTCCGAATTGCCAGCCGTACGATTCCCGCCAAAAAAGGCATCGGCATTATATCGAAACCACGGCATAGGATTGATGGCAGCAATAGAATCTAGGGAAAAATCCTTTGTTTCTTTCTGAGATTTTTCCTCAATTAATTCTTTTGGTTCTACCATCTGCAATCCTTCTGCCTCTGTAAATTTCACTGGCCCTTTATATTGAGCCCCATCCCCTAATTCGATGGTCAAGGGAGTTGTTGAAGAGAACCCCTTGATCTTTGCCCACTCGATGCGAATTTCACCACTATGCGTTGTTTCTACGAAAAGCGATGCTTCTTCCATCCGAACGATCGTTCCCGATATTCGGTCTCCATTAACAAAATAGACTTCATCTCCCCACGAGAAACTCGCCACCCCAGGAATAACGAGGACCATGAGCAGGAACACCTGAACAATCCGTAAAAAAACGCTCTTCACGTTGATCACTGCTCTCTCACGGACTATTCAGCACTTCGAATATGATATGAGATGAAGAAAGTCGAATGACACTAATTATGAAAGAAGTTTGGATTAAGGATCTCCTCAATCCGGGGGGGGAAGGTCATTACTCCTGCCATCATAGCAGTTTTAGCCCACGAAAACCGACTAGGCCTCTGCTTTTCTCAGGGAAAGGCAGCAACAAATATGCCTGGGCCGGAGATGGAGTAGGTCAATAGCCAGTTAGTGATTGTGATTCAATCCATACGTATTTATGAGAGTAGAGAAAGGTCGAAGAATGGCTAATCCTTATTTCAGCTAAACGCGCCACAAAGACAATGAGCCATGCTACACGCATCATTGAACGGCAGTAGCCATTTCATCGAAGACTATGAATGAGAGACAAACGTCATATTTCTAGTGGAAACCATGTACATACACGTCCAAGGATTCATGACAAACACCATTGCTACAGACCATTGAATTCCGCTGCCCCTTGATATTTCTACTGTTTTCAGGGGACTGGAAATTAGGGCCGCGAATTCCTTAGAATTCTAGGTTGTATCAATGAGCTATTTACTCGCTTTATCAAAGGATTGATCCATGAGATTCGCCTTAGGACTGTTGACCATCGCACTGTCACTTAGCTGTTCTTTGCCAGCGATGGCATATACGGAAACACCCGTTTCTAACGGCGGCACAATTTCCGGAAAAGTGACATTGGCGGGAAAAGAACCCCCGGCATTAGCCTATAGTTTGATTACCAATCCTGATACAGACTTTTGCGGACGAATTTCGACAGGAACCGGATGGCGTCTGGTGGATGAATTTCAAGTAGCAGCGGATGGAGGCCTCCAAAATACGGTGGTGTTTCTTGAGGGCATTTCGCAAGGGAAGCCTTTCCCTGAAACAGGTGCTGTCAAAGTCACAGTGGAGGATTGCCTCTTTGCTCCTTGGGTTTCAGTTGTGAAAGACCAACAACCACTCCACATCGTCAATATGGACCCCATTATTCATGATGTTCAAATTTATGAAACAGCCCCCTTTGGCACACGAGTGATGCTTCATCGCCCACTTCGGCTCAATCCATTCCATCCTAAGGACCGAATCAAGGATCATCAGCACAAACCTGGAGAGGCCATGCTCGACACGGTGACGTTCTCTCAGGGGCGTAGGATTTTATACTTGGAATGCGGCTTTCATACATACATGCAAAGCTGGGGCGTCAGAGTAGAGAACCCGTACTACGCCATTACTGATGCGGAAGGGAATTTCACGCTTCCCGATGTTCCGGAAGGCGTCTATTCCCTCGTGGCCTGGCACGCGGGCATGGGAGGATTCTTAAATATGGAAGTGGTCGTCCTTGCCAACAAAACGGCAAAAACCAAGATAGAGTTTCAGAATCCAATAGATAGGCGCATGGCCCATAATACCATGTCTCCCAATTATCGATATGGGACCGAGGTCCTGGAGAAAGAGGGAGCAGTTTATGACATCCAAACGACCCACGAAACCCAAGATATTCATAACTCTGAGCATGGAGGGTCCAGCGACCCACATGCAAGCCATTAATTGTTCACGTCTACATCATGGTCAAAGCAATTCAAGGGAATGACTCTTGACCATTTCCTTTAGGCAAAGTAGGAAGCAAACAGGAGAAGTCATTGGCCACAATTGCATCTCAGCAACATCGGCGAACAAATCTGACTCCCGCGACTAATGGACACACGCCACAGAGCTTCTGAAATTGAAGGGGTTTACTGGAAGTGTTGAATAATGAGGATATCAAGGGACATATGTCGTCAGGAAGACGTTGGACATCAAAGGATTCTGGTCGGTTCAAAAAAGTTCGTCCAACCTAGCCGCAGCCAAGTTCGCGCGCGGAGCGTACTTCCAGTACGTGAGCACGGAAAACTGGCGACGTGCCTATACGAAGTCGCTTCGGCAGGCATGGAACCGCTAGCCTGTCAGCCGGAGCCTGGGCCGCTTGCGCGCCAAAGCTGGCTTCAGCGGCGAGCGCGAGGGCTGGCGGGTTTTTTCAACAGACCCGTTTACTGAGGGATGGGTTCGTCTTGCTTGGGGACAAGAAGAGCCTTGAGTTCATCCCCCGTCATGACCTCTGCGGAAAGTAATTGCTGTGCGGCAGTCAACAGCACAGGATGCAACTTCGCCAGCAACGCCCGAACACGCTGCCCTTGCTCATCAATGAGCCGTCTGACTTCTGAATCAATTTCTTGTGCTGTTTTCTCGGAGTAGGACGTCCCCGAATTCGATTCAGCTGAGGGCATAAACGTCGTCTTCACAGATTGATCCAAGGCTACCGCACCTAAGCTCTCACTCATGCCATAATCTTTAACCATGCGCTTGGCAATGCTGGTGGCTTTTTGCAAATCATCAGCGGCTCCGGTCGATGCTTCGCCAAAGACCAATTCTTCTGCCGCTCGTCCGCCTAAAAGCACCGCAATACGATTTTCTAATTCTGTTCGAGTCATTAAATAGCGATCTTCAGTGGGTAATTGGAGCGTATACCCTAACGCGGCAATTCCTCGAGGAATAATGGAAATCTTATGAACCGGATCGGAACCTGGTAACGACATTGCAATCAAAGCATGGCCGACTTCATGATGCGCCACTCGCCGACGCTCCTCTTTACTCAACACGCGATTTTTCTTCTCTAGCCCCGCAATGACCCGTTCGACGGCTTCTTGGAAATCC
>JAJDBS010000117.1 GCA_029261235.1 Nitrospirales bacterium | reverse complement strand
GGACGGGAAGGACCAATATGATCGACTGGTAGAGGACGGCTCATATTTTTATGAGATTCAAGCGAAGATACTGGATGATAAAGGGAATGGTCCTCGAACAAAGATTGTCTCTCATCGAGTTCAAGGGACGTTGGAGGCCTTAGCCTATGTGGGAGAAGTCTTACCACCTCTCCCGCCAGAGCCTGAGGTGCCTGCGGAAATAGAAGCACTTCAGCAGAAGGAATTAGATGAGGAGGAACTTCCTCTGACGCTAGAGGGTGGCAAGGTCGAGAATGATGTTTCACTACCTGGAGAAGATCCGGTGGCCGATGAGGAAGGACTGGTTCTTGAAGGGTCGAGTGGAGGTGATTTGACTGAAGAAATTGTGAATGAAACGATGGAAGACCTCGTCCCGGAAATACCAGGAGAAGGGTTATTGAAGGAAGCCGATTCCGTAGAACCTGTGACCAAAGAAGCTGAAACTGCTGTCCCTTTGGGTGACCAAACTTCAGAGCCGCCCCTCGATCTGGTTCCTACCGAGCCTTCTTTGCCTTCTGAGGAGTTCCCGCCCCAGCATTGATACGATGGGCCAAACAGCCCGCCCCAAATCCATTGTCGATATTCACGACGCCAATGCCTGAGGAACATGCGTTCAACATGGTGAGCAAGGGAGCAAGCCCGCCAAAATTCGCGCCATATCCTTGACTCGTTGGGACTGCCACGATCGGGCGATCGATGAGGCCTCCCACGACACTGGGGAGCACGCCGTCCATTCCAGCGACCACAATCACCACTCTTGCTTCATGAAGAATTGCCTGTCGGTCTAATAGCCGATGGATGCCTGCCACTCCGACATCATAGAGTGTGGTCACCTGACTGCCCATTACTTCTGCGGTCACCCGCGCTTCTTCGGCAACGGGAATATCTGAAGTCCCTGCCGTCACAATCACCATAAGCCCCTCTGGTTTTCGAGTTGGATCTGGGATAGACACGATTCGCGCCATTTCGTGATAGACCGCATGGCGATGTAATCGAATTAGTCGTTTGGCGATGGCAGGATCGGCCCGTGTTGCGAGAAATGGCCCATCGGATTTCATCAGTTTTTTAGCAATGGCCAGAATTTGCGTGGATGTTTTCCCTTCGCACAAGATGACTTCGGGAAAGCCTTGACGCAAAGAACGATGATGATCAACCGACGCAAATCCCAAATCCTCAAAGGGGAGGGTGCGGAGTACCTGGAGGGCTTGTGGGATCGATGTCTGGCCGCCTTGGACGTCTTTCAGCAATTTCGCCAATTGTTTTTGATTCATGGAAGCCTCGAGGGAGTAAAGGTCTGCATACCATCCGAGCCCATGCGCTCTGTTTCACTTTTGGCTGTGCGTGACATGAGATCACTCACAATATGGCGAGGATTGTTTCCTTCGAAGAGCACGCGATAGACACCTTGTACGATAGGCATTTCCACGTTGTGCTGTGATGCCAGAGACATGGCTGCGCGAGAGGTGGTCATGCCCTCAGCGACGGTGCGAGTCGTGGCACTGAGTGTGGCTCTATCGACGCCTTTGGCTAATTGAAGCCCCACTTGGTAGTTTCGGCTGAGGCTACCTGTGCTGGTCAAGACCAAATCCCCGAGGCCTGATAGGCCATAAAACGTTGAGGTGTCGGCTCCCATAGCTCTTCCTAACCGGATCATTTCTGCAAGCCCTCTGGTGATGAGCGCGGCCCTGGCATTGGACCCTAAGTCCAAACCATCGACGATGCCAGATGCTATGGCCATGACATTTTTAAGGGCGCCACCAAGTTGGGCTCCGATCATGTCGCGACCGGCGTAGACACGGAACTGCGGTGTGAGAAACACTTGCTGGAGGCGGTTCACTAAATTGAAGTCGTTCCCCGCTAACAAAATAGTGGTTGGTTTCCAACGACAAACTTCGGCGGCGAAACTTGGGCCGGACAGAACCGTGATCCACGTGTTCCAACTCTCAGGTAAATGTCTTCCAACAACTTGACTCATTAATTGCAGCGTGTCTTCTTCAATCCCCTTGGTTGCGATGGTGATCGGTAGCGGCTTCTTCAAAAGCGGACGAATGAGTGCCATCATGCTGTTCATCGTGTGAGATGGCACGGCAAGCACCATAAGATCAGTGCCCTGCAAGCAGTCCGACAGGCTGTTCATGGCTTGAATGGAGTTGGGAAGGACGACATCCGGCAAATACCAGGTATTTTCACGACGAGTTTGTATGCTCTCTACCACTTCCGGTTCATGGGCCCACAGGCGAATCGCTAGTCCTTTCGTCGCCAATAAGTGGGCCAATGCTGTTCCCCATGCTCCAGCTCCGATCACAGAAATTACGCGAACAGATGAAGGTGGCACATCAGCTCCTTTGGAAAGTGGAGGTTAATCAGGCCGCTGTCTCACGCATTGGTCTCCCGTACAATATGACCAACGTGCTGAATGGGAAAAGACGGAATCAAAATGATGAGAGGGATAACGACATTCGGTGAAGAGGAGGAAATAACCTTCTAGAAGAAATTATAGAAATGATAATGAAAATGGTCAAATATTTTTAGAACGACGATGTCAGGCGAGGATAGGAACAATTGATTTGTTTTCCCCTAACGCTCCATGTTTTCTGATATTGTGGGGCTGTTGAAAAAAGTCGCCAGTCTTCGCCAAGGCTACGGCTGACAGGCTAGCCGTTCCATGCCTGCCGAAGCGGCTTCGCATAGGCAGGTCGCCATTTTCCCGTGCTCACGTACTGAAAGTACGCGCTGCGCGAAAAAAAAGTTGCGGCCTTGCTGAACGAACTTTTTGAACCGCCCGAAGGCCTATAGGCAATCTGTCTGGGGCTGCATAATGCATCGAATGTATTGGTTTTCAATACCTCCATTGTAGATAATGCTGGGAAGGTCTCTTCGTTTTGACGCCTAGCTTTTCTTTTTTACGCCCTACTGAGGGAGGAAGTTAGCGTACCCGTGAGTGGCACAAAATTCTGTTCGTCGTGTGGGCATGAACTGACACTGCAAGCAAGGTATTGTCCAAAATGTGGAAATCGGGCAGATCGAAAGGTTGAAGCGGAACCCCAACCCCAACCCTCAAAAGAGCCTTTGAACCTCCAGATTCTCTATATCATGGTCGGGTTACTCGCCCTCGGCGTGCTTTTCCCTCCGTGGCAAACCCCCCTAGACCAAGCTCCCGAGTTCTTGGGATTTCATTTTATCTTCTCCCCCCCTTCAGAGGACGCGTTGCGCAGTCCCATTCTCCATACTATTCAGCTATTTACCATTGCCGTCGCGGGTTTGTATTTCTCGTGGGTCTACCGAGGAAAAGGATAGGAAGGCCAGCAGGCTGTTTGCCGTCGCAGTGATGTCTCTAGATCAAGGCCTCAATGTCTTCGGGGAATCCACCAAGCCTGTTCTGCTTTCTGAAATCCTACCGTGGGATAATAGGCCATGGCTTCTGGGGCTGAAAGGAGACAGATCATGACCGTATCTCCTAATTTCTTTTGCAGGGTAGTCAGCAGTTCCTTTCCAATTCCCTGTCGTTGATAGTCTCGATCGACTGCCAGGTCTGACACGTAACAACAATAACTAAAATCGGTGAACGCCCGAGCAAAGCCGACGAGTCGACTTTGCTCTCGGGCACTAATCATAAGATTGGCATGCTGGAGCATCTGAGTGAGCCGACCTATATCGTCAAAAGGGCGGGAAATGCCAGATCGTCGGTAGACATCAGCCACTTCATCCGGCTCGACTTCTGTTTCAATGGTGAATGAAAGGTTATCCATTCTGAATTATTGAGCCACCTGCAAGATCTGCTGAATGGCTGTCGATTTTTGTACTTTCAGAATTTGATAGATTTTAGGCCCATCATCTAAGACATATTGGCGGTCTTCAGATTTCACCTTCGCGCATGGTCCTGGACTGCTTTGGACCGTCACAAATCTTGTCACCACTAGAGGATTCTTGGAGATACGTAGGATGCTAATGGCGCAGGCTTCGCCATCGTACGGTAGAGACACAATTTTGTTTTCATCCCATTCCTTGATGTCATATACGTGCGTATGGACCTTGAGATGGGGTGCGCTCCCATTCACTAACGAAGCTGTGGAATCGATGCATCGTTGAAACTCTCGCATGCAGGTCACTCTTGAGGTATGCAACACGTCATCATTATTGCCTTCTTTTAACATCCAGCTTCCTTGCACATCGACCCATTTATCTTCTTCATCCTTTCGAGATTGAAGCGGTGGAAGATATGGCACGATCCGATTGAGGACCTGATCATCTTCTGTTAATCGCGTTAATGTTTCAAAATTAATATCCCCTGTCACCGCAAGTCCGGTCTTTTTTTGGTATGTGGTGAGAGCCTGCTTGGTTTTCTCATCAAGTTTGCCATTGAAAGGTCCTAGGCCGTATCCAAACCGGCCTAAAAATATTTGAACGCCTGTGATCAATGTCCGAAATTCCTTTGGATTTTTTCGCATGGCGTCCAACTGTTCCTCGGCTTGTTCTTTCATGGCCGAAGTAGGCGTTGGTGTCGAGGCTGTTGGCGGATCGGTAGCCTGAGCAGCATGAGGAGTGGCACCGAATACAAGACTGACGAGTGAAAACATCATCAAAATGGAAACAATCATGTGTGTCATGGCTTAATCCTTCCCTCCAAACAGCAAAACTTAAGAAAATTGTCTGTAATATTACCGGTGAATTCAATTTCGGATCATTCCAGGTGCGGTTCGGCGCCGTCAAGAGAGGGGATGAAACATGTAGGGAGCATCTGGGTGCGTCGATCGAGGGAGAACTGATGGGTGGGAATTGATGGTTGGAAATGTCCTTATTATGAAGAGTTCGGAGATTTATGTTGAAAAAAAACGCCGGATGGAGCAAGCCCCATCCGGCGTTTCACTACCCAGCTGAAGATCCTACCGCTTTTTAGTGGCAGTTTTCTTCTTGGCTGGCGCTTTTTTCTTAGCCGGTGCCTTTTTGGCAACGGCCTTTTTCTTAGCTGGCGCTTTTTTCTTAGCTGGCGCCTTTTTCTTAGCTGGCGCCTTTTTCTTAGCTGGCGCTTTTTTCTTAGCCGGTGCCTTTTTGGCAACAGCTTTTTTCTTAGCTGGAGCTTTCTTCTTAGTGGCCAATGCACTCACCCCCTTTCAGAATAGATGCGACGTAAAGTCGCAGTAAAGACTCACCGAAAATTCTGGTGAGTTGATGTACGTGAAAAATTGAACATGCCATTAATGTATGAGAACACGCTAAAAATTTTTCGGTTGTGCTGCTTGAAATATGAAACAAAAAATTCGGTAGCGTTGTTGTGAGGAGGAAAATTTTTCGGTAAGAAAGTGTTTCGGTAGTTCTGCATCGGCATATTTGAAACATACTACAACGTTTATTCCATTATTTCCATATTTATTTTCATTTTTTTTCGCGAATGTGAAATAAATGATCACGCGTCATGGAAAATTTATTTTGAATTCGATCGAATACATGATCATTTTCAATCCCATTATCGAGTGCAACGCAAAGCTTTTTTCTAGCGTGTGATCGTAGCCATCGTCGAGTGTGAAGAAACATTTTCTTCTGCGATGAATGTCATGCGTCCAAGAATTCTTCCATCTTTTGTTTCAACGTTTACACGCCATTCGCCACTCTGGACGCGTTGTTTCGTCGTATACATGCGATAGCCGGTTTCGCGGCCTCCAGTAATGACAAGAGGAATACGATCCGTTGTGATAAAAGAATTTGCTTCATTGAATGGTCGCCATTGCCAATGATGATAGATCGTCGTTTGAAGCGTGACGGGTGCAAACACCGATGAGAAACAATAGACGGGAGTATCAATTTTCACTCGATCATTTGATTGTTTCCAAATGTCATACCACGGACCTTTTTCATAGGTTAGGGTGTATTGGTCCTGATGTTTTTCAATCTGATGATAGATTCCGCCAAACTTCAACGAGAGTGGAATTGGTGGAATCCAATTCAAAAAATACAACACCGTACAAAGAATCATTAACAAGAATGCTGGAGAACTTATCGAGAAGACGGAGCGGAGTGAGACATTTGGCAAGCCTTGAAGTATCAGGTGCACAATCTTCCAAACAATCACTCCTGTGATAAGCACACCGATGACAAACACGAAACTGTTCATCCATCCAGTCAGAACGGGTAAGAAAAAGGTAAAAAAGCTGAGAGTCACCAATGCATAGAGGCTCACCAGTATTTTCACACTCGAATACCGTGTTTGAAGAAATTCATTGCCAATGAGAAAGGCGACAATGATGCCCAAAAAGACCGCGGTTGAGGAGAAAGACGTACTTTGAGAGTAAAAAATGGCATAGGCACTAAAGAGTCCACCCAAGAGAAACTGCAGCCCTTTCGCCAAGTGCGGTTGTGCACGATGTACGAGAGAAAGCGCATTCCATGATGTGTGATCAGATGTCGATGGAATCAGTCCTAGCTGAAATCGTCCTGTAAGGATCACCAGGACTCCCAGGATGGCGAGATACAGGAGAAGAATAAGGTTATCGAGAGGGCGGTCAATGCGAGATAATGTGAGAGAATCATAGGTGACGCCAGCCAAAAAGAAGAAAGCCGGGAGAATGGGCTTAAGAAACGAGGATTCAAGTTTACCGATCAAATTGGTCATGGCGGAACTCGTTGCTGTCAGACAGGTGGTTTGGAATTTTGAGATTGATAGATTCATTGTACTCACTCAAAATTTTCGTCGGAAGATTTCGGGAAGATCTTAATAAGGGGGGTTCTTTCGTGATGGCGTTCAAGAACGACGAAGACACATCCCATTCGCGGCTTTC
>JAJDBS010000116.1 GCA_029261235.1 Nitrospirales bacterium | reverse complement strand
CACCGAGTGGGAGCCCATGCGCCCTGTCCCACGCTCATTGTCAAATCTTCGTTGATGTCACTCAACAACATTCTACTGCCCATCGAACATGCTCGAGATGCAGAATGGGTCATCGAATGGTTAGGGCACAAGCCGTTTCATTCGATGCCTCATATTACCGCATTGCATGTGATCCCATTTACGCAACCCATACTTCCTATTAGAGCCTTGTTGTCTGATGCTTGGAAAAAAGAACTACACGCAGAAAGTGCTCAATTCGCGCAAAATGTCACAAACACTTTGAACAACTTGGGTTATCAAGCTGACAGCGTCATCGAATCAGGAGCTCCGTCTTCAGTCATTCAAGAACAAATTACTCGGCTCCGGCCTCAACTCGTGCTCATGGGCACCTATAATCGAGCAACATTTGACCGTCTTGCTCATGGGAGTATTTCCCATACAACCATTCACCATGCTCCTTGCTCGGTACTGTTGCTCAAAGTCTAATCGGATATTCTTACGATCAACTTCCAATTCACACCCCTTCAAAAAGCCACAACGGTTTTGCAAGATCCACATCAGAGTGGGAGACGGTCAAAAACGTCCAACAAGCGTCGGGCATAGCCAAATTCGTTGTCATACCACACAAGAACCTTGGCGACATGGCCGCGTAACACTCGCGTCGACAGAGCATCGACAATGCCGGAATGAGGATCCCCGAGAATGTCCGCTGAGACTAATTCTTCCTCGCTATAGCCGAGTATGCCCTGCATTGGCCCTTCAGCTGCGGCTTTGAATGCCTCATTCACTTGCTCCACAGTAGATTCTTGCCGAAGGTGCACAACCATGTCAGTAATTGCTCCATCTACGACGGGCACACGAATACAAATGGCGTCCATGCGCCCTTCTAGTTCCGGGAGCACTTGTGTGGTGGCCACGGCCGCTCCTGTGGTGGTAGGGATCAATGAGATCGCTCCAGCCCGACCTCGTCGGAGTTTCTTCGACGGACCATCAACGAGCGCTTGCGAGATGGTATAGGCATGGACGGTCGTGACCATGGCATATTCAACTCCAAAATGATCTTGTAACACTTTTAGTGGAGGCGCTAAAGAATTCGTCGTACAAGACGCCAACGAGAGGATTTGATGTTTGATCGGATCAAACTGGTGCTCATTGACTCCTGGGACAATGGTAACATCAGCTGTCGCGGAGGGGGCACTGATAATGACTCGTTTTGCGCCAGCGTCCAAATGTTTGGCAGCTAGGTCGCGCTTGGTAAACAACCCAGTACATTCAAGGACCACATCCACGTCCAATTCTTTCCAGGGGAGCCGGGCGGGATCCTTTTCAGCATAGAGTTTAATCCGATGCTCTTTCAAGTGAAGCCTGTCCCCCTGACTCGTCACAGGATACGGCGTACGCCCATGCACGGAATCAAACTGAACGAGATACGCCAAATTCTCCGGCGACACCAAATCATTGGCCGCCACGATCTCCAACTCACCGTGCTTTCCCTCACAGTATTGGCGTAATAGTAATCGTCCAATTCGCCCAAGTCCGTTAATCGCTACTCGTTTCATCTTAGCCTCCTTATCTACAAGAAATAGTTCGTCAATTTCGCTAGCAAGGATGGGGGCGCCCTTAGATTCTCACCAATGTTTCTTTGCCCTTCATTCCATCAGTATCACGAAGTCCTTTTCACTATCCTTGCTTGTTGGCTCCCTCCCGTATAGAGCATGTCCGCCTCCTCTACGTGCCACATCAAGCACCGCTTAACGTGAAGGACGCACAGGCGAAGATCAGCAAAGTTCTTGCCATTTCATGGGGCTCTCAAAACAAAGGGAAACTTTTACAATAAAAGGTCAGGATTCCTCTCTTGGAGAGATTCATTCAAAAAAAGGGTCGTTTATCTACAGTGGTTCTTGGCTGGAATGGAGCAAAAAGCCACAATACTGGCAACCAATTTCTTAAATCAAAATTGCCTTTTCAAAAAGAAAGGAAACTTTGACATATTTTGAAAGAAATTGACCGTTTGGCTTCATCATTGCTTTATCTGAAATTGTCAGTAATGGAGCCCAAGAGAAAACGATAAGGAGAGTAACGAAAGCATTTGAAAAAGAAAGCTACCTAAGAGTCTCCCATCTTTACCAACACTCGGACCATTCAACTATGACCATGACCGCCATGCAACAGAGCGACCGTCTTGTCGAAGCCCTCCATAATCCTCAAGCGTATGCGCATCCCGTTGCAGCAGTAGACATAATCCAAACGCATACGGCTTGGGTATTGCTCACAGGCAAGTATGCCTACAAGATCAAGAAGCCGGTTGACTTCGGTTTTCTGGACTTTTCGACATTGGAAAAGCGTCGTCACTGGTGTGAGGAAGAGGTGCGTCTCAATCGACGCTTTGCACCCGATATCTATTTGGGCGTCACCGAGTTCCGGGGAACCCTCAAACAACCACATACAAAAGGCTCTGGACCAGTACTCGAATACGCAGTACACATGCGCCAGTTTCCGGACGGGCAGCTCTTGAGTGAGCTGGCCGAACACAAGCTGCTGGAGGCCTCACATATCGATCAGTTGAGTGAAAAGATTGCGACATTTCATCAGACAACCGATCAAGCGTCTCCAGAATCTGATTATGGCCAGCCCAGTCTGATTCAGCACTGGGTTAGCGAAAATTTTCAATACTTGTTGCCTCTCCTGAATGCGGATACAGACCGCGAACAATTAGAGCGTATTCGGCAATGGACATATGAGCAGGAGCAACAATTGGAACGGCGCTTCGAACACAGAAAACACAATGGCTTTATTCGAGAATGCCACGGCGATCTCCACTTGCGTAACCTGACGATCATCGATGGGGCGATCACCCCCTTTGATTGCATTGAATTCAATGACGAATTGCGCTGGATCGATGTGATTAGTGAAGTGGCGTTTCTGATCATGGACCTCGAGGAACATGGCTATCCCCACTTCGCTCACCAATTTCTTAATGGCTATCTCCAGCTCACCGGCGATTATGAAGGCCTCAGGTTGCTGCCCTACTATCTAGTGTATCGTGCATTGGTTAGGGCGAAGGTTGCAGTCCTACGCAGAGAGCAAGTCTCCCCTCAGTCACAGGATTACCAGGAATCTACAGCCGACTATCGACACTATATGCAGTTTGCGCTCCAACACATAAACAAAACTCCACTGGTCTTGTTCATTACTCATGGCTTATCAGGATCAGGAAAATCCACCCTGGGCAAGGCATTAAACCAAGCGAAGGGCATCATTCAGATTCGGTCGGACATCGAAAGAAAAAGACTTGGTGGGTTGAAGATTAACGAACGGAACAGGTTCGATGTTGAAACGGGACTTTATTCTGGACAACAGACTGAGGAAACCTACCAGCGATTGGCCGAGCTAGCGGCCTGTGTCATCGAAGCCGGTTTCTCAGTCGTGCTGGATGCGACGTTTCTCAAAGAAAAACATCGCGACCTCATGAAAAAACTTGCCAGCACACGCCAGGTCCCCTTTTTCATTTTACATTGCGTTGCACCCAACGTGATGCTCGAAGACCGCATACATGTTCGTGAAGAGATCGGCAAGGATCCCTCTGATGCCACGCTACAAGTACTGAAAGCACAACGAGAAAACGTACAGTCTTTGCGGACTGATGAACGAAAACTGACCTTCACCATCGACACCAGCCAGGAAAATTATGTGCAAACCCTCTTCGAACATTTAAACGAGCAACTGTGATCTGGGATGGATGAGCGACATGACTCAGAAAGAAAACAGGTTACTGGTTAACCGTCATTCACTCTCGCACTTTTATTTTTCTATGAGTATTTTCTTCAACATTTCTAAAGCTTGTATTTCTGGAAAATCATAATTCAATCATCTTCAGGCAAATGGATTAGGAGGCCACATGATGACGAACATCGAAACCGTATTAGCTGACGAGGCGGAAACTCTTCTCCAGCACCAATGCACCACGATAACGAAGGATAACCTAGTTCTACCTGGACCAGACTTCGTGGATAGGGTTGTGGCTCTTAGTGACCGCAGGCCTCGCACCTTGCGTAGCCTTCAAACCTTCTTCAACCATGGCCGACTGGCCGGCACAGGCTTCCTTTCCATTCTTCCCGTCGATCAAGGTGTGGAACATTCGGCAGGCGCCTCTTTCGCTCCTAATCCCATCTATTTCGACCCGGAGAATATTATTCGGTTAGCCATGGAAGGGGGTTGCAATGCCGTGGCTTCAACCTTAGGCATTTTGGGTTCAGTGGGCCGCAAATACGCGCATAAGATTCCCTTCCTTGTGAAAATCAATCATAATGAACTGCTCACGTATCCTGCCATTCATGACCAAACCCTATTTGCGACAGTGAAGCAGGCCTTTGAATTGGGTGCCATGGCCGTAGGCGCTACGGTGTATTTCGGTTCTTCTGAATCGCGTCGCCAAACTCAAGAAATTAGCGAAGCCTTTGCCCATGCTCATGAATTGGGTATGGCGACGGTGCTATGGGCTTACCTACGCAACAGTGCCTTCAAAAAAGATGGAGAAGACTACCACAATGCGGCTGACCTGACCGGTCAAGGGAATTATCTGGGCGCAAACATTGAGGCAGACATAATCAAACAAAAGCAGGCCGAGAAAAACGGTGGGTATCCTGCCATTCATTTCGGCCGTACTGATGACAGAGTCTACTCGACCCTAACCAGTGATCATCCAATCGACCTGGTTCGCTACCAAGTGGCCAACTGCTTCATGGGTCGCGTAGGCATGATCAATTCAGGGGGACCATCGGGCAAGGACGATTTGCATCAGGCGGTTCGAACTGCGGTCATTAACAAACGCGCAGGGGGAATGGGAATCATCAGTGGCCGAAAGTCTTTCCAGAAACCAATGAAAGACGGCGTCACATTATTGAATGCCATTCAGGATGTCTATTTGTCAGAAATAGTAACCGTCGCCTGAGAGATTTGGCTCCAAGAATCTGAGAAGATTGATATATGAATACGCGCCCAGAAAGACGGCAAGATAATGCCACCCTGAAAGGAGCGCATGATAATGAGACGACCTCGTCGCTCGTGCTCACCAGCGCTTAAATCAACAGTAGCCCTCGCCGCAGTCAAAGGCGAACACACGAATGGCTGTGCCCAACGGTTTGATATCCATTCTAAACAAATTATGCAATGGAAAACATTGCTTCTAGAGCGAGCCACGATATGTTTGCAACTGGAGACTCCATGCTAGAGCCGCCAGTGGGCATGAAAGTCCTTCACACTAAGATTGGCGAGTTGCCGTTAAAAGAGGGGAGAACGAAGGACGATCTTCAAACACGTCTTAATTTTTTTGTACGAGTCTCTTGCGCAATCAGGGATTTGGCCAATCGGTATTCGTCTTCTTCAGTGGCCACCATTCCATCCAGCTTAGATTGGAAAATTGCATCGAGGATCCGGCTATAGACTGGACCCTTGGGGAGGCCTAAGGCTTCAAGATCGTGGCCAGTCAAGACAATTGAACAATGCTGCCATACCGTCAGGTATTCACGAATCCGTTCCATTGCCCTCAGCGTAGTTGGTTTGAGCTGAGTTTTGGCCATGAGAAACAACAAGATTTCGTTCGGCCAAGGTGACAGTAAGGTGTGTATTTCCGATGGGGCCAGGCTTTTTCTGTTTATGGTCCGAATAAGAGTCGGTTGCGCGGTCAAATAGTTTCCTGCTGTGTTGATCTGTCCTTGTGGGAAGCCCAGTCGTTTCCAGGTTTTCTTCAGTTCTTCCTTCCCTATCGATTCGAACCAGGCCAAGCCGAATATCAGCCATCGCTTAATCAGAATGTCCGGATGTTCAACAGTAAACCAGGTGAGTATGGTTTCTACTGACTCAAATGTCTTCTGTATCGTCGGCTTGACGTGCAATTTAGGATGGATAAACGACATGAGACGAAACTCTTCCAGTCGTCGAATGCCATTGCTAGTATCCGCTTCCTCTAGCATATGA
>JAJDBS010000115.1 GCA_029261235.1 Nitrospirales bacterium | reverse complement strand
AAACATATTATCGCTAATTTTATCCAAATGACCACGGAACTTGAGCCAGGGACCTGCGGGTGAAATATGATCCGTGGTGGTCTTGCCTTTGGTTTTAATCAAGATGGTCAGCTTCTCGAAATCCTTGCCATTCCAACGAGGGAAGGGTTGAAGTAACTGTAGGCGTTCGCTGGTTGGCGGAAGATCAACTTCCAAGCCCTCACCATTTTCGGCAGGCTCCACCAACCCGGCTTCGCCTTGGGCAAAGCCTAGTTTCGGCAATTCATCACCCTGTGGAGCTTCTAATTTAATTTCCCTGCCATCTGCCGTTTTAATCGTGTCATTGACTGGATCAAAACCTAAATCCCCTGTCAATGCATAGGCAGTCACAACTTCTGGACTTGCCAGAAACGACAAGGTTTCGGCAATGCCATCATTACGCCCCGGGAAGTTGCGATTAAACGTACTGACAATAGAATCGGCTTTGCCTTTGACGCCATCAGCCCGCTTCCATTGACCAATACAAGGACCACAGGCATTCGCCAACACAGTAGCGCCCATATCTTCAAAGGTTTTCATAAACCCATCGCGTTTCATGGTATGAAAGATCCGTTCCGAACCTGGAGAAACCAAAAACGCCGTTTTTGCTTTGAGCCCGGCTTTTAATCCTTGTGCAGCAATGTGCGCCGAGCGTCCAATATCTTCATACGAAGAATTGGTGCAACTGCCTAACAACGTGGCTTTTAATTCGACGGGATAGCCTTTTTCTTTGGCTTCCGCCGCCAATTTGGAAATGGGCCGAGCTAAATCTGGCGAATGCGGCCCAACCACATAGGGCTCAAGTGCTGAGAGGTCAATTTCGACAATCTCATCATAATATTTCTCAGGCGATTGATACACTTCCGGGTCGGCCATCAACAGATCTTTATTCGCTTCAGCTAATTTCGCGATGTCTTCTCGCTCCGTGATATTTAAATAGGCCACCATCTTTTGATCAAATGGAAAGACTGAGGTAGTTGCACCTAATTCAGCACCCATATTGGTAATGGTGCCCTTCCCGGTCGCACTAATGGTTTCTGCCCCTGGGCCAAAATATTCAACGATTTTATTGGTGCCACCTTTGACCGTAAGTTTGCCACAAATATAGAGAATGACATCTTTGGGAGACGCCCAGCCATTAAGTTTTCCTGTGAGTTTGACACCAATGAGCTTGGGATGCAGCACTTCCCAGGGTAATCCTGCCATCACTTCACCGGCATCAGCACCACCGACACCAATAGCCAACATGCCCAATCCCCCACCATTCGGCGTATGAGAGTCGGTGCCAATGATCAGCCCACCTGGAAACGCATAATTTTCCAGAACAACCTGATGGATAATCCCAGCTCCTGGCTTCCAAAATCCGATGCCATATTTTTTGGCGGCAGACGCGAGGAAATTATAGACTTCTCGATTTTCAGTATTCGCGATCATGAGATCCTTTTCCGATCCCATTTCGGCGCGAATCAAGTGATCACAATGAATCGTGCTCGGCACCGCCACTTTCTCTTTCCCAGCCTGAATAAATTGCAACATTGCCATTTGCGCCGTGGCATCTTGCATGGCCACACGATCAGGGCGAAGCGACAGCATGGCTTTACCACGCTCCCAGGCTTGGGTATCAAAATTATCGGCATGGCTGACAAGAATTTTTTCAGCCAACGTCAATGGACGCCCAAAACTTTTTCGGGCTTTTTCAATTGCAGGTCCCATTGAAGCATAGAGTTTTTTAACCATATCTACCGACATAAGATATTCTCCTCGTTTCAGTTCAATATTGCGTGAGGGACACCCCCCACAAGAGTCCAAAGCCTTTGTTTATTTTAATGGTGGCACTGCTCGACGCTTAGGCGACGCATAATTCACCAGATAATCAAACAAACGAATGAGTCGACTCCCCTGTCGTTTTTGATCGGTCCAGTGACCAATCATCCCAATCGTTCGAGCCAGGATGAAGAAGCCATTTAAGCTGTCCACCGGGAACCCGATATCAACCAACACGGCGGCCATCGTCCCATCGACATTAAGAATCAGATTATCTTTTTTCGCTGCCGTCACTTGTTCAACTGCTAACGCAAAGTCTAAATGGGGAGTCTTAATCCCAAGACTTTTCACGTGCCCCACAAGCTCTTTCACGCGCTTATCTGGGTTCTTCAAACTTTTGACCCGATGGCCGATGCCTGGAACCGGACCAACATTTTTCTTCATATAGACCAAGAAGTCATCAACCGATAGCTTGTTATCAATGGCATACTTAAACCAATTACCAGCATCGGTCACCGCACCACCAAATCGTGGCCCGATCATGATCATTCCGGCCGCCACCGATTGTGAGAGGCCAATCCCGGCACAAGCCGCAAGGACCGTGGCCATCGCACCGCTGACACAAGGTCCATGGTCAGCCGACAATATAATAATACGTTTAATAATTTCCGCTTCTTGCTTGGATACCAACCGGTTGTCCCACAATAATCCAATCACGTGCGGAATATCATAGCCGGCATTGATGAGCTCTGAAGCTGGGTAGCCTTGATACAAAGGCTCCTCACCACGATCATCACTAATGGTCGAGCGAATAAGTGGAGCGACCAAGACTTCTCCGTCTTTTTTGGCTTCCGCCACCGTCTTTGGAAGTCGTGGCACGTCAGCCGGAGCCAAATCAGGAATGGCTTTGACTGTCCCACTCTTGAGTAATTCTTCATGCGTCGCTTTGATGGCAGGACCTAAGGCACCAAACGTTTCAGGCACGATCGCGCCAGCCTTCTTCAGGGCTTCAGATTTTGCTCGAGCCGACCCTTCGCCTTTTAATCCTTCTTTCGCACCGGCATGGCCAAATTTCATTCCTTTGGGAAGACTTTCTTGGCAGAAACCGGATACGACGGCTAACAGCTTGATTCGCCGTTTTTTTGCGCCATACCATTCAGCTGCACTTTCTTCTAAATCACCACCCATTTCCCCGACGACTACCACGGCATGGGTTTGCGGGTCGTTTTCAAACATTTCTAAATAACTGACGTAATCGGTCCCCGGGTAGGCATCTCCACCAATTCCAATGGCTGTGGTAATCCCATCAGCAAATTGCGAACAAATCCAAATAATCTCATTGGACAGGCCGCCTGATTTGGTAATGACGCCAAATGACCCAGGACGATACAACTTACAGGCTACCAAGTTATCAAAGGCTCCACCGATCACACCCAACCGACATTCTCCTGCAGACACCACACCAATAGAAGAGGGACCGTTAAAGGTCTTTCCTAATTTTCTGGCATGTTTTCCAAGAAGCTTGGCATCTTTTTCAGGAACCCCTTCAGTAATCATCGAGACTGTTTTGATTTTTGAGTCATTCAGGGCATCCATCGTACCTTCATAGGCTCGATTGGCACCGATATAGACCAGACTCGTATTAATTTCAGGATGAGCAGCGGTGGCGTCAGCAACCGTCTTATAGATCGGGATAGCCACCAGCTCCGTTCCGCACACGATTTCATTGGTTTTTCCCGCATCTGGGGGATACACAAATGCGGATACATTTAATGGCTGTTTATTCATGTAGCGGAATTCCGCCATACGACGGGCAGCATTAACACCAGCCACACCACCCTGAATAACGACATGTGTGTCTTTGGTTGCAAGAATACTCATCGAAACAGTCTCCTAATTCCTCGAGTTCAAATAGTTTATTGTGCCGCCATCGCCATGTCGACAATGTCCGTTAATGGCGTCGTGCGGTCAAACACGTGAATATCAAATCCCTCATCCT
>JAJDBS010000114.1 GCA_029261235.1 Nitrospirales bacterium | reverse complement strand
GGCTATGGCGACTCCAAGGCAGGCATTGATGACCATGGGTAACCTGACGTCCTCGCTGACGTAAAATCCTACCAGCAATCCCAGCATGGTCAGCGCCCCATCAAAACCATTCACGACAAAGTACCGTCGGGCAATGACGTGTGAACCGGTGATCTTGAGAAGCCAGAGTAGTTGTTCAATCACGGAAAAAATCGCTACGGGGTCTCATGCTCTAGAGGCCCATTTTCCACTTCTACCTCGTCAATGCTGTGAATCGATCCACCCAGAGAATTAATGACCTCGGTGATGACGTTGAATGACATTTGTTCCCCCTCAATAATAAGAAGGACTGTTTCTGTTTTTTCATCCATTGCGGCGACGGTTAACCTGATTTTGCAGCCAGGTACTTTTTCTGCAATGGTCGTGGTGAAGTCTAGGGCATTGGGATTATGGGGCTTGAGCACATCAAGGACAATGCGTTTGATATGAACCATGGGCATGTGACTCCTGGAAAGATAGCCGGAAAAGGACTGTCATGATACCGCATTGAAGATGGAATGTGGGTCTGTTGAAAAAAGCCGCCAGCCTTCGCCAAAGCTCCGGCTGACAGGCTAGCGGTTCCATGCCTGCCGAAGCGGCTTCGCCTAGGCAAGTCGCCTTTTTGCCGTGCTCACGTACTGAGAGTACGCTCCGCGCGCCGAAAAGGCTGCGGCCTTGTTGGACGGACTTTTTTGAACAGACCCCAAGCCGCTGATATTCAACACGTTCCTGCGGCTGTTTGCCTTTTGCTATCTTCATTATTCAACCCCCTAATTTACTGGCTGTTTTTTCTTTTCGCATAAGGAAGAGACTGAAAAAGCCCTCCGACTTAGACTTCTTGGTAACAATAGCTCAAGAATGAACGGAGAAAGACTCAGTTGCCTAGCTTTCGAGAAGACAGATTCCGCAGAAATGTTACATCTCTTCTGTCATCATCCCTGCCACCAATTGCGGGGCTCCTGTTAAAAAACAGTCGTTGCCAAAACTCATACGAGAACGGTAGAGGAATGCAGAGACTGAAGGGTGTCGAGTTTCTCTTCCATCAGCAAGAGCATCCTTCGGACAAAACCTCTCGTTCAGCGTTTAACCAATCCTCCAAATCCTGGCCATGGTGACCTCCACGGTGTTGGTATAATTCATAAGCCCGATCTGCTATGCGTGAGTCAATGTTGCCGGTTGTTGATGAGCTATTCAGCAATAATGGATCTGAGATGGGTATCGTTGTGGCTTGAGGCATTTTGGATTGGCGTGCTTTTTTCGTTGGTTTTTTGTTTTCTTTCTTGATCAAGACCATCTTGGCTTTGGGATTAGAGCCAGATGAACGTAGCGGTTCTCCCTGATCGTGAATTGACGTGCCAGATTTTGTCATGTTGTTACCTCCGATAATGATGACGTGAAGGATGAAGTCGTGGTTGTCAGTATTTCTGAAGGAAATGCCGGTTTTTTTCCTAACACTTCCAATGTGTCTAAAATTCGTTCAGGTCTCCCCCAATCGCTCCAGAGGACTTCTTCCAGCTCAATGACCCCAAGACGTTCGGGAACTTTTTGTAGGACTGCGGATGAGAAATTCATGACAGGCATTTTTTGATATAACCGGCGAAGCGTTTGGCGTTCATGAATCGTATCAATGCTTTTTGCCAACCATTCAAAGCGTTCCATGATAATGGGGACGCATTGCCATCCCAGTCTCCAGAGTGTCTCCACTTTCGCCACAATCACCAAAGTATTCCAGAGCGCGCCATTTGCCATGGCTTGGAGGGCTTCGAGTTGGCTGGGCTTTTCAAGAAATGAATCGACTTGACGAAGACAGGAATTTCCCTGTTTTCCCAAGGTGTGGCCGACATTCATCCACCCATAATCTAATTCCAAGTGAGTCGGGCGCACCACGAGAAGGAGGACGCGATCTTGAAGGACTTCGATTGCACGCGTGGCATGGCGAACGGTTTCTAAGAAACGATCCTCAGGAAAGATGAAATGGTCTGATGGGAAAATCGCTACCGTGGCATTGGGGTCACACGTACGCACATAGGTTAGTGGAAGAAAAATTCCTGCAGCCGTATCGCAATTCTGTGGCTGAAAAATCACTTTACCACTCTGTTGAGCGTCAAAGATTTCCTGGGCATAGGGCCGGTGGTGCTCCGCGACCACTGTGACTTTGTGCTGCGGCTTCCCCAACCGATCAGCTCGATCTAAGGTATGCCGAAGCATGGATCGTTTTCCAACGAACGTACAATATTGTTTTGGCTTTGAAGAGCCCAACCATTTCTGAATAAAGGGTTGTGTTCGTTTTCCTTCGCCCCCAGCCAGAATAACCGACCATACATCATGAGAATGAGAGAGGCTCATAACATTTTGTTCCTTCCTTTGATCAGAGGTCAGATAGGACAGGGGGAAGTTGTTATTTTTTAAAAATCCTTATACATACGGGAAATAGAAAAAGAACATAGCTGGGGATTTCCCTAGGAGGTCTGAAACAAGTCCCTGGTGCTGGAATTGAGAGCTGCGGGAAATTGTTTCTCACGTTATACCCTTCTTCACCCAGCTCCACGCTTTATCCAGTTGATTCGGTGAAAAATATTGCACCGTGGTCTTGAGTAAAGGATGAAAGACTTTCGTCCCGCAATCCATCCAATGGCTATCGCCTACCACTGCTACACGGGGTAGATCACGAAATTGATGAAATTTACTGCTAAGTTCTTCCCACAACCCTTGACTGTCCATGACTCCACATTCGGTCATATCATAGAGCAAACTCAGTGACCCCAGTTTCTGTCTAAGCCTCTCTATGTAGGGAATTAATAAATCATAGTCATCCTGGGTCAATTTTCTCTGAATCTTGATTCCGAAGTATCCATTTTCACTTTCACTTAATACGTGGTACATCTCAAAGCCTTTCTCCCTAATTGGCTGAAACCTATAGGATGTTTTGTAGCGAAAGTTATGCCACGAAAGAGACGTGGCATCATTCCTTGGTTTGATAGAGTTTTTTGCAGTGACCAGGAAGTAACTAGAGAAGATGCGGAAAACGGCTTCATTCTTAGGCTAGAGGTTTGTGGAGTAATGCCACAAGAGTTACTTTGTGCGGGAAGATGATGAAGTGTGAGAATTTCGGTGGTTCATGAAAAAGGCATGGTCTCGTTGAGAGACTTATGAGGCTGTCTTTTCCTGAATGCGTACTTCCGTCTTCTCTTCTGACATGTAGGCATAGGCCGGAATACAAGACTTCTTCCCTGGAGATTTCGGCGGCATCAGTTTTGCTTTTTCGTTGTGAGAGCTTGAAAGGGGAGAAAATGGCGGTAGGCCATGGTTAAAGATTACGATCACCTTTCAAGGTCTTAATTCGAAGTTTTCCGCAGAAAATCAAAAACTTTCATGATCCCGGTGATGCCTTTTGCGACATGAGGCATATCGGTTTTTGTAGAGGATTGCCCCGTGCCAGAGATGTTCATATCCAAGAATGCTATCTGTCAAATCAAATGCCGTACTCCCTGACTGTATGAATATGGCTGTGACAGACAAGACGTACTCTCGCTCAAGCCTTTGTTGCCTGTAGAATTGACCCGATTATTTCATGTCCATACTTCGACAAGATCCGACCACGAAAGATTGGGTGATTATTGCAACGGATCGAGGCAAACGTCCGGATGAATTTCAGAAAGCCATCGCACAATCAGATTTACCGACTCATGATCCGGCGTGCCCTTTCTGCCCAGGTCAAGAAAATCAGACCCCACCAGATATTCTTCGCTATCCTCACGATTCTCTTCACGATTGGCGTGTGAGGGTTGTGCCGAATAAATATGCTGCTGTTGGGCTGAATGTGGAACCCTATCGAAAGGAAGAAGGACACTTTTTTCGAGAAATGGGAGGCGTGGGACATCATGAAGTGATTATTGAAACATCACAACATCATCAGCGTCTTTCTCGCATGACGACGACTGACGTCGAATTGGTCTTGCAGGCTTCTCATGAACGATATTGTGCGCTGAAGCTGGATCCTCAGGTGAAAAGTATTGTCTTGTTTAAAAATCATGGTGAACGGGCTGGAACATCCCTTATTCATCCGCATTCCCAAATCGTTGGAACGCCTGTGGCACCCTTGCTGGTTCGGAAAAAGTATGAAGTGGCCACCAGTCATTTTGATGATACGGGGCGATGTCTCTATCGTGATTTAGTTGACGAGGAACGTTCGGCTCGGGTTCGTGTGTTGTTTGAGTCCACACGCTTTGTGGTGTTTCACCCCTTTGCTTCTCGTGTTGCTTTTGAAACGTGGATTGCTCCCAAATATGAAGAATCGACCTTTGGGCATGTAGAGCCCGGGCATCTCGCTGAATTGGCCGATGTGCTGAGGAGAACACTTAAGACTCTAGATGATGCACTCGGCGACCCCGATTTCAATTATATTCTTCACTCGGCTCCTCCCGAGGATGACACGAAGCACTATTTCCTATGGCATATTCAAATTTTGCCACGATTAACGACTATCGCAGGATTTGAATTGGGATCGGGAATCTTCATTAACACGATCCTTCCGGAGGACGCAGCCATTCATCTGAAGAAATATTTATAGTAGGTAAGGTGACGAACATGAATGTGTTGGTTGTGAATTGTGGGAGCTCATCTCTGAAATTTTCGATGCATGACATGGATTGCACTGCACAGAACTTAGACCTGGGGGATGATATTAGACTGCTCAATGGAAAAGTCACTGGTATTGGAGGAGTAGCGAGGTGTGTGTTGAGTGTCGGCAAAAGTTCTCGCAGCTTCAACCGATCAATTTCGGATATCAATGCTGCGATGCAATGGATGTGTGAAATGTTACAGGATCGTCAGCAATCTTTTTGGTGTTGGGAAGATATAGAAGCTGTTGGGCATCGAGTGGTGCATGGAGGAGATGCTTTCACACAACCGGTGCTGATCGACGATGCTGCACTCCGCCAGATTGAACAACTGAACGACTTAGCTCCGCTTCATAATCCTTTTTGTGTGGCTGGCATCCGGACGTTGCAACAGGCCTTTGGTGAGGCCATGCCAATGGTGGCGGTGTTCGATACGGCTTTTCATGAGACTCTTCCCGAACATGCCAGAACCTATGCCCTGCCTTTGGAATTAGCAAAAAAGACAGGCATTCGACGATATGGGTTTCATGGAATCGCCCATGCATCTCTTGCAGCTGGTTACGCTCGGTTTGCCGGAAAGCCGGCTCAGCATTCCCGCCTCATTACTCTTCAATTAGGCAATGGTTGCTCCATGACGGCTATTGCTCAAGGGCATTCTGTTGAGACGTCCATGGGATTTACTCCTCTGGAAGGGTTGGTGATGGGCACGCGATCTGGGGATGTGGATCCGGCTGTGGTTGGCCACCTTATGAAGCATCATGCCATGAATCTGGCGGAAGTTGAGCAACTTCTGAATGAACAATCTGGTCTCTTAGGAGTTTCTGGGCGATCCTCCGATATGCAAGTTTTGCTGAAGGCTGTGAATGACGAGTCTGATACGCGAGCTCAATTGGCTATCGACATATTTTGCTATCGCATCCAACACTATCTCGGCGCCTATCTGGCAGTGTTACATGGCGCGGATGCTGTCGTATTTGGCGGAGGGATAGGGGAAAAATCGCCCGAGATACGGGCAAAGGTGTGTGCTGGCATGGAATGGTGTGGATTGAAAATAGACTCCGTTCGCAATCAAGGATCCATCAATCTAAGACCAGGGGATGCGGCAAAGATTAGTGACGATGAGTCGTCCATAGCAGCCTATGTTGTTGGGACAGATGAGGAAACAGTCATTGCCCAAAAGACGATTCGTTGTCTTAAGCAATTGAACGTGTAGGAGTCGTCATTTTTGCTTTTACCTTCTGACTGTTTGTTAACCGAGGAGGATATCGATGCTTCAAGAAGTCAATATTGGAAGGCGATCAGGTTTTCAGTCTGCCAACATTGATCATTATCGTTGGTTCGTGGGCGACGAACTAATTGATGAGATCCAGGAACTTGCTAAAGCCTTAAAGGGTGTGAGGATCTGTCAGATCAATTCCACGGCCTATGGTGGTGGCGTAGCCGAACTCCTGCCACGGATCATTCCTATCCTGAGTGCACTGGGCATAGATTGTGACTGGCGATTACTTCATGCGCCTTCAGAGTTTTTCACCGTGTCGAAAGCCTTTCATAATGCTCTGCAAGGTAAACCCCATGAATTAACCCAAATCGAGCAAGACCTGTATGTGCAGGTGAATGAACAGAGTGCCAAGCTTCTCGAAACCTCCTATGATGTGTTCGTGGTCCATGATCCGCAACCAGCGGCCCTTCGCGCGTTTGCCGGGCCACGGGATGCCAAATGGATTTGGCGTTGTCATATTGATAGTTCTCATCCCGATCACCAGGTGAGCAGATTCTTGCGTCCCTTTCTTGAGGAATATGATGCCATGGTCTTTACGATGCCGCAGTTTGTCTTGCCTGATCTCCGGACGAAGCGGGTGGCGTTTATTGCTCCGGCCATTGATCCGCTTGCCACTAAAAATATGGAATTGCCCCTAGAAATTTGCAAGCGCGCGATGGCTGATTCGGGAATCGATCCGGAGCGTCCTGTCTTATTACAAGTTTCTCGGTTTGATCCTTGGAAGAATCCGCTAGGTGTGGTTGGCGCGTATAAATTGGTCAAGAAAGAGATCCCAAATGTTCAGCTGGTGTTTATTGCAGCGATGGCTGGGGATGATCCTGAAGGGTGGGTACTCATGGACCAAGTGGAAGAAGAATCCACTAAAGATCCTAATATTTCTATATTCACGAATCTAGATGGTGTGGGTAATGCGGAGGTCAATATGTTTCAGCGGGGGTGCGACGTCGTGATTCAAAACTCTATCCG
>JAJDBS010000113.1 GCA_029261235.1 Nitrospirales bacterium | reverse complement strand
CCCTCGAGCAGCCCGTTCCCATTCTGCTTCCGTCGGCAGACGCTTCCCTTTATATTCACAATAGGCCTTTGCATCAAACCAATTCACTCCCACGACCGGTTGAGTGGGCTTATTCATTCTAGGGTCATCCCAATAGGCTGGTCCGGGGTGGCCTTTGTCTTTCATAAACTCGGCATACAGTTGGTTGGATGTCTCATATTTATCAATAAAGTAGCCATCCAGAAAAACCCAGTGTGCTGGACCTTCATCGTAAAAGGCCTCTTTGGACCAGGGCATGCTCATCTGCCGTTGATACAGTGTGAGAGATTGCCTAGGCCCTGATTGGGATGCAGGAGCCTCCTTATCAATTCCAATGACTGTTGGCCCCGATGCGATGTAAGCCATCGCCTCCGGAATTGATTCGTTGGTTTGAGCAAAGGCAAAGAATGGTTGAAGAGTGAACGTCAGTAGAAAGAGAAAAAAGAGGCTCCCCCTTAACAGGCCTGCCAAGGGCAGGCCTGTTTTAGGAAAAACATTTGAAGTTGTATTTGGATGACGAGTGTTCATGATGTTGAGCTAACTCCTTTTAGAAGTACACGGATTAGATGTCCCTCAAGATAACCCTGCCTATTTCGCTTATTTCATTTGATCCATGATAAGAGTTTTGGTTTGCATATACTCGGCATTCTTTGGATCACCCTTCAATGCACGATTGATAGACTCCAAGGCTTCTGCCCATTTTTCATCTCCCATGCTGATGAGGGCATACATGAAATCATATTGTGTGGCTTGTATGCTTCCAGAAGAAGCAGACTTGGCGCATCTGAATCCCAACCCTACGCCATACGAATTGTTTTCAGGCTGATTCCAAAAACGGTGACTGCTATGGAGTGAGCTGGCCGGAGCGAGCCATGATCCACCCTTCAACACTTTGACTGGCCCTTGATTGGCGAAATTTAACCCTGTGGCAGGACCTTGCGGATTCAGCGCCGGGCTTTCAATGAAGTATGTTGGGTCATACCAGTCTGAAACCCATTCAAACACGTTCCCAGACATGTTGTAGGCTCCGTAACCGCTCACACCAGCTGGATAGGAATCAACCGCGGTGGTCTTACCTACTTTCTGGCCGTAATTAGCCTTGGTATCATCGAGTTTATGTCCCCATGGATAATGGCCATGTCCTTCTGGGCCCTTGGCCGCGCGTTCCCACTCTGCTTCAGTTGGCAATCGTTTGCCTTTCCATTCGCAGAAGGCGCTGCCGTCGTACCAATTGACTCCAACAACAGGCTGTTCAGGTTTGCTGAGGCGCGGGTCATCCCAATAGGCCGGTGCTGCGTGACTGGTGGCTTTCATGAAGCCTTTATAATCCTTATTGGAGACTTCGTATTTGTCGATGTAGTAGGCATCAAGGACGACATTGTGAGGGTGTTCATCCTTATGCTCCTGACTGCCCATGGTGAATTCACCTTTAGGAACCATCACCATGTTTTCTGGAGCTTGGCTCAAGGCAGGACTCGTGGCTAAAAGAACAGAAGCGAATGTGATGCTAGAAAGTAATGTTAAATTTTTCATGGTCATTACTCCTTTTGATGGTGACTGATAAATGTGAGTGTGATGGTTTTTGGTCATGGTCTTCGGGCTCCTTTGTGGTGAATGAGTTGATGATGTTCTGAACGCCATCGGTTTTCTAAAATGGTGTTATCGAAGAGATCTCCGCATTGCAGACATTTGAAGGCCTCAATTTGGAATCCAGCGATTCCTTCTTCAGGGCAAATACAAAAGGTTTTCACCAGAAGTCCGCGGCACCGGGAACAGATTGATCGTGATCCAGATGAAAGTTTGTCTAACCTCGATGGCGAGGTAAGAATGGGTTGTTGGTGTAATGTGGCCATTGTTTTCCTCCAATCGTTCAAAGTGTTGTTTGCTTGCGTCATGTTCAGTAGTTAATGTTTGTATAATGTCTGTATAGTGTTATAGCGCTTCGTATAATGTTTGTCAATAGTTATTGTTGATAGTTTTGACATGTATTGTACATATTGGTAAATTCACCTAATGCAAATGTATAGAATTCACAGATTTTCCAAGCTTACTGGGCTATCAACTCATGTGATTCGGGCCTGGGAACGTAGATATGGGCTAGTCACACCGGTAAGGGGAGCAAATCGTTATCGCTTGTATAACGATGAAGATGTCCGGCTATTCAGATATTTGAAGTCTCAGGTTGATCAGGGAACAAGTATTGGAGAGTTGGCCGAAATAGGGAGAGAAAAAATCCTGGAGCACGTTCAAAGGGAATTCGTGGCGGTTCCGGTTGAGCCGCCCCCTTCTGATCGTTTGATTGCTGAATTAGTCCAGGCTCTTCAGGAGAATGATCGGGCTGTTTTTGAACGAAAACTGAATGGAGCGTTAGCCGTCATTCCCTTTGAGGAAGCCTTATACCGTTTTTTACTTCCTTTGCAGGAACGGGTCGGTCAACTCTGGCATGATGGCAAGATCGGGATAGCGCAGGAACACTATTCATCTAATCAAATTAAACAAAAAATTTATTCCGCCATGAATCAACTGCGAATGGTTGAAGAAGGCCCGCGAGTTGTTGTCGCCTGCCCTGCTCAAGAGTGGCATGAAATTTCCGCAATGACTGCAGCATATTTGTGCGCGGCTCGAGGATGTCGCGTTCATTATTTAGGCGCGAATCTTCCCATTCCAGAACTGGCCAAATATTGTGATCAAATTCAGCCAACCTATGTTCTCCTCTCCATGAGTATCGATCGCTCAGAGGCTGAAGCAAAAAACATCGTTCAAGAATTAGCCACACAGGTGCGACCAATTGCACCGGTCGGCGTTGGTGGCCTATCGGCCCAAACGCATGCGGCTCTGTTCTCGGACGAAAATATTATGGTCTTCCCTGACTTGAAATCTCTCGATGCCTTGGTGTTTTCCCTCACTCATTAACTTTTCCGCGTATTTTTTTCGTGGCCATTTCGATTTGAGAATTCAAAAAATGTTTCTGAAGTTTGATCCAATTGTGCGCGTTACTTTACCTAGCCGTGAGTCAATTAATAAAAAAACATTGATAATAGGTTCAGCTGAAAGAGCTGAATCGCCCTAACATTATGACTCAATTTTCAACGGCACACGAATTATATGAGATCACCTAGTTCGTGGTCTCTGGGAGAAAACATACGCATAAAGAGCCTCGTGAGATGACATTTTTTTCGCATGTCGATGCGCAGCCAAATTGAACGTTATTGAATTCACACTAAATCTTATTCAGATTGCAGCCGCTCAAATTCATGAGTAAAAGGACAAAAAATGAAAATACCTTCACCTCTTTTATTTCTATCCCTTTGTGTTATGGCTCTATCGGGGTGCTCCATGTTTGGGCATAGCGGTGTTGAAATTGCCCCATACGAGATATTAGAGAAAGAGGATGCTCTTGAGCTGCGTCACTATGAACGGTTGGTTTTGGTCACAACCGCTATGCCGGGTGGTATGA
>JAJDBS010000112.1 GCA_029261235.1 Nitrospirales bacterium | reverse complement strand
TGAAGCCTTCCAATTCGTGAAAGGCGAACAGCTGGAAGACTGTCCTTACCAATATTTAGACTTTCCTCGATATTACACCCGGCAAGATAAACTGGCGTTTCGCTCACTCTGTTGGTGGGGGCATCATCTCGTCTTCGCGCTGATTGTAGAGGGACCTCTCGTCAAACAATATCGACTTAACCTCTTCAATCACTTCTCGGAAGTCGCAGATCGTCAGCTCAGCTTGTGCCTGAGTCCATCATTATGGGAATGGAAATCTGGGTCAGGGCTCACGCTAGACATTACGCGCAACCGTCGTTCAGAAATTGCCGCAGCCATAGACCGCCGAACATCTTTTAAGATCGCACATTTTATTCCTCTTGAGGATCTGACCGCTGACACTGATCAAATCATCAATGCAGGAGTTAACACGTTCAAATCGATTCTTCCAATCATTAGCCCTTAACGCTTTTTCCTCAGAGTCCCTGTTTTATTCATCTTCAGCGAGCCCTAACAATACCATCACATGCTCCACGGAATAGGTCTGGTCGAGATTCAGCACCACCACCTTGATCCCTGCAGCCTTCAACACCGTCCCGACAACCTCCTCACGCTTCTCTGGCTGTTGTCCCTCTCGTTCCTGTTTTTGAAATGTCACAACCATCGTCGATTGAAGCGTGCCAGGATGCGCCAACACCACATCGAGTCGTACAGGCTGAATGGTTCGCATAAGAGCTTTCCGTGCTTCTTCATCCTTATCCACCACAGAGACCACCTGTAAAACTGGCAATTTCACAAAGACCAGGAAATACTCTTCTGCCACCAACCGAATCAAGTTGAACAACGTCGCTTCCTCGGGCGTCATTAACGGTCTGACCGTCACTTCACTGTCACTGGAATCTAGCGTCATCTCATGAACCGCTTCGTCAGAGAGCGGACGGCGCCATACCCAGAGCAGCAAAAAGACAACCGCTATCAATAAGACAACTAAGAAAAAAAATGAGAGCCCATTGTTTGGCATCAAAGCATCCATGAATATGACACTGAGGGGAGGGATCAGAGGCTCCATTTTTTTGCAGCACCACGACTGCCAGGGGTCACGGACCCTAATATCACAGGATGCGTTGCACCAGTCACGCGAGGCACATTGGCACAGACTCCATGAATGGTTTGATAGGCCAATACGGCAAAGGCTTGTGCTTCGAAAGCCTGATTGGATGATCCGCAATCGTCCATCGTCTGCACAGGAAGGGGATCAAACATTTCCACGAGCTCCGCCCAGAGACGGCGATTGCGAACACCGCCACCACCGAATACGACATCGGCAGGCACATGTTTTGTCCATTGCTGCGCGTCTCGAATCGTGCGCGCAATAAACTGGCAACCAGTGGCTAAGAGATCATTCAGAGAAAGACGCCGGCGGCGCGCCTGCGCCAAAACTTTTCGCGCATAGAATTCCCCAAATAGTTCGCGTCCCGTGGACTTAGGAGGCTGTCGCTCCAAATAGGGATGAGCCAATAACCACTTCAACAAACCTGCATGCACCTGGCCGCTTTGAGCTAGCCGGCCTCCACGATCCATCATCATTCGTCCCTGTGTTTCAACCTTGACCAATGCATCCAACAGCATATTGCACGGCCCTGTATCAAATGCCTGTACAGCGCCGATTTCTTCACCACGAGGAATCATCGTCACATTGGCGATACCTCCGAGATTCACCACCCATCTGGTCGCCGTCTTTTGGCGAAACAATAAAAAATGCGTATACGGCACTAACGGAGCTCCTTCACCACCAGCGGCAAGATCACGTGAACGAAAATCTGAAACTGTTGTGATACCAGTGCGTTCGGCAATCACCGCTGGATTGCCAATCTGGAGGGATGATCGAATCGTACCCACTCCCCGTTCGACCGTTGGCTCAGGAAGATGATGGACCGTTTGGCCATGCGAGCCAATCAATTCTACTTGCGCGGGCTTCACACCACATCGAGGAATGGCAGAGAGAACGGTCTTGGCAAAGACCTCACCGAGCAACGCATTGAGATGACAAACTTCTGCGACCGTGCCACGTTCAGCCACATGCAAGATACGCTGCTGTATGTGAGGAGAATACGAACGGCCATAATGGCCGAGAAGCTTGATACGCAAGCGATGGCCAGCTCCACGAATATCCACGACAGCAGCATCAACGCCATCAGCGGATGTCCCGGACATCAGCCCAACCACAATCATCGATGACATCCTGTCAGCATGAACATGACGTTATAACTGGAATAATATCAAAAGAAACGAAAAGTCCGGCTAAGCCGATGAAAGAGGAGGCTGTTTTCGGCGGTCCCATACCATACCAGTCTGCTCCTTATCCGAAAACCCTAGAGAGGCATAAAATCCTTGATACCGTCTAGTACAAAGCCAAATTAATTCGACTCGAGCTAACGAGTCATCCGTAAGTATCCGCCGAACCAAACCTTTCCCAATATCTTGGGCTTGATAACTCACATCCACAATCACATCCCAAATCGACGCCCGGTAGACATAATCCGTCAAGACACGACCAAATCCCACCAATTTACTTCCATCCCAAGCTGTCATGGTCACATCAGTTTCTGTCAACATCTGCTTGATGTCTTCCAAATGACGGCCCTCGGCCCAATCAGCTTGTTCAAATAAAACCAGAAGTTGTTCGGGATCGATATCGTGAGAGTCGGAATAACTGATCATGCGTTGGCAGATTGTGGCAAGATATATTACACTAAGTCCACTATAATTTACGCAGAACTCACACGGAGTTGTTTCTATGTCGATGCTGGTTAGAAAATGCCCTAAATGTAGCAAGTTGTTTTGGAAAAAAGAAGACGAAGTCGAATATGCCGATGAAAATACCCTGAGAGTCGTCTGCAATCACTGCCACCAAATCTTGCGAATTCCGCTCATCACGCAAGGGGCCAACGCTGGCGCTCCTAAAATGGGCCACTAGCTTCCTCCGCATGCTTCATTTCTCTTTATGCCTTCCTTCTAACTTTTTGCTTCTCACTTTTCACTGAGTCTATATGCGACACGAACACTGGGGCGGATTAGATGTGTGCATCACTGGTGGCCTCGATGGTCAGGGCAGCGGCGAAGGCCCGCTCGTGGTGCTCTTGCATGGCTTCGGAGCTCCAGGGGATGATTTAGTCGCCTTATCAA
>JAJDBS010000111.1 GCA_029261235.1 Nitrospirales bacterium | reverse complement strand
TGGAACTGATTATGGTTAACCGTTTGCCGGCCGAATACTTTTGGCTCCGTGCAGATAGGGTTGTAAGACTTCAGGAATTGTAACTGATCCGTCGGCTTGTTGGTAGTTTTCCAGAATGGCCACGACCGTTCGCCCAATGGCAAGGCCTGAGCCATTTAATGTGTGCACAAATTGGGGTTTCTCGCCTTTTGCTCGAAATTTAATATTCGCCCGTCTAGACTGAAACCCTTCGAAGTTACTACAGGACGAAATTTCTCGATAGCGTTTCTGCGAGGGGAGCCAGACTTCGAGGTCATAGGTTTTGGTGGCAGAAAATCCCAAATCTCCAGTGCAGAGGGCCATCACGCGATACGGAAGTTGTAGCTTTTGCAAGATGGTTTCCGCGGCTTGTGTGAGCCGTTCTAACTCGTCATAGGAATGCTCAGGGTGGACAAAGTTGACGAGTTCAACTTTTTGAAACTGATGAACCCGAATGAGTCCTTGGGTGTCTTTGCCATAGGACCCGGCTTCTCGACGGAAGCAAGACGAATGGGCCACATACCGAATAGGAAGCTGGTTGGTCTCTAGCACGTCGTTACGATAGAAATTGGTGACTGGCACTTCGGCTGTGGGAATCAAAAAGAAGTCTTCTGTCGACAGATGAAAAGCATCATCTTCGAATTTTGGTAATTGCCCTGTGCCTGTCATGCTTGCGCGATTGACGATGACGGGAGGGAGCATTTCGGTGTAGCCATGGTCTTGCACATGCAGATCCAGCATGAAATTGGCTAAAGCCCGTTCTAGTTGTGCGCCCATGCCGATGCCAATGGAAAATCGTGCTCCTGTTATTTTCGTGGCGCGTGGGAAATCTAAAATGCCTAAGCGCTCACCCAGGTCAAAATGTGAGCGGGGAGTGAAGGCCAATGTGGGTGGATCGCCCCATCGACGGATTTCCTGATTGTCTTCTTCGTTGTTGCCTATGGGTACTGAACTATGGGGTACATTGGGAATGCTGAGGGCATGTTCACGTAAAGGTTCTTCAACCGCTTTCAACTCAACTTCCAATGCTTGTATGTTTTCGCGGACTTGCCTGAGGGCCGCCATGTGCTCTTCCGCAGGTTCTTTGTTCCGCTTGAGTTGGGCAATCTGCTCCGACCCCTGTTTCAATTGATGCCGCAAGTCTTCGATTTGGTGAATGAATGCACGTCGCGTGTCAGATAGGGTTTGAATGCTCTGCCACGGAACATCGGATCCGCGAGCACCGAGTTGGGCTCGAAGAGATTCAGACTGGTCACTAAGTAAGCGGGGATCGTGCATGGTTGCGTCGGTAGGAATCCGAATCTATCATGGGTTCCCATGGCAGTCAATCAACTTGGACGAGTTCTTCTTTCTATCTAGGACACCTGGCGTATGACTCCATATGTTTTTCCCTACGAAACAGAATTTGCGGTGGGTGTGGGTCTGCTCATTGTTGGGCTATTGATAGCCAAGCGGGTCATACGGAATCGGCAGAAATCAGATTAGGGTGGTTTGCAAAAGGCAGACTCTGTTTTTTTGATCGTGAATCGGTGAAATATTGGGAGTGAGGGCCACTCTATTGAATTGATGGCTTGTCGACAGTTGTTTTGTATTGTCTTTTGTCAGAGTGCTCTCTATAATTCGTCTCCATTTTTTATCGAAAGGAAGTATTTTGCCAATTCCAGACATTGCACGGAGCGATAATCGAGGCCCAGGTGACATGCGGCTGGTGAAAATTACCCGCCCGTTCACGAAATATGCTGAAGGGTCCGTGCTTATCGAAATGGGTGAGACCAAAGTCATCTGTACGGCTTCGGTCGAAGAAAAGGTCCCACCCTTCTTACGTGACAAGGGGCAAGGCTGGATTACGGCAGAATATGGCATGTTGCCTCGGTCGACGCACGACCGGATGTCTCGCGAGGCCAGTCGAGGCAAGCAAAGTGGACGGACCTTAGAAATTCAACGCTTGGTTGGCCGAGCCCTTCGGGCGGTTACCGATATGCATCAAATGGGAGAGCGAACGGTCTGGATTGATTGTGATGTGATCCAAGCCGACGGGGGCACTCGCACGGCATCGATTACAGGATCTTTTATCGCCCTGGCTGATGCCTTTACTGCCTTAAAAGCAAAAAACAGGATCAAGCAATGTCCTTTGCTTGATTATTTGGCCGCGATTAGTGTGGGCAAAGTTGCTGGGGAAGTTCGATTGGATCTTGCCTATGAAGAGGATTCACAAGCTGATGTGGACATGAATCTCGTCATGACCGGTAATGGACGTATGGTCGAAGTGCAAGGAACGGCAGAAGCGGCACCATTTTCCAAACAAGACTTGGATGATTTTGTCGCCATAGGCTGGAGTGGTATTCAAGAACTGATCCAGCTTCAAAAAGATTTAGTGGGGAGTTTGAACTAGTTGAGTCTCACAAATCCTACAGTTGTTCTCGCCACCAGAAATCAGCATAAAGTCGAAGAAATTCGTGCCTTATTAGCCGAAATGCCTATGAATTTTCTCTCGCTCAGCGATTTCCCTGATTTGCCAGAGGTCGTTGAGGATGGAGCAACCTGCCAGGAAAATGCCCTGAAAAAAGCTCAAGAAACGGCTGCCGGAACGGGTCATTGGGCGTTAGCTGATGATACGGGTCTGGAAGTGGATGCCTTAGATGGTCGCCCTGGTGTCTATGCTGCACGATATGCTGGAGAAAACGCGACCTATTCTGATAATTGTGAAAAATTACTAGAAGAAATGATGCCGATTCCCGCAGGACAGCGAGGGGCCCGGTTTCTTACAGTCATGGTTCTTTCTGACCCGGAAGGACAAGCCGAGGCGGTTGAAGGCGAGTTAGAGGGCCAAATTGCAGAACAGTTTTACGGGGGCGATGGTTTCGGGTATGATCCAGTATTCTATGTGCCAAAAGCCAAGAAAACTTTGGCTGAAATGACTCTGAATGAGAAAAATAACTTGAGCCATCGTGGCCAAGCCTTAATATTAGCGAAAGATCTGCTGAAACGACGACTTAAGTAGACACCATCCGTCGGGGCGTAGCGCAGCCCGGTAGCGCGCCTGCTTTGGGAGCAGGATGTCGGAGGTTCGAATCCTCTCGCCCCGACCAGTTTTTTAGATATGTGAGAAAAGTGATATTTCTCATATCCGTACTCTTCCAAGAATCATTACTGCTATCAAAGACCTTTTTCCTTAACGTGTTTTGCGCCCGTAGCTCAGTTGGATAGAGCATCGGCCTTCTAAGCCGGTGGCCACTGGTTCAAGTCCAGTCGGGCGCACCATTTCATACCTCCCGCTTTCCAAGTTTCCTAAGAGCCTGAAAGGCAAGGAAAATTCCTCACTTTTCGCGGTTCGAAAACCCTCATTTCGTTGGTAGGGTAATTTGTTAGCAAAGACCAGTCTGAGGACGGCTCTTTTGTCTTCCAAGCTGTCGGAATCCCAAAGAACAATAGGGTTTCCAAGGAAAGTCATCGCGGTTCGAAAAGAATCCTCGAAGGGTTGGAGTGGACGTCCACATTTTTCGATCTTTTCTCTGAGCAGGACCTTTTCTTCTTCTAAGCTATTTAATTTCTTTTCATAGGCTGACACGACTGTTGGAGCATCCGTTTCGACAATGCGTTCCAGAAATTGATCCATTTTGTGATCAATCCTCTGTAATTCGCTTTTCATAGATTTGGCCTCTTCTTCCACAAGGCCCTTTCGATCCTCCCACAAGTCTTTAAACATTTCGCTGGCCATATAAAACAGGGTAGGCGAGGGGCGCAGTTGCTGGAGAATCTCCTCAAACTCTCCTTCCATTTTTTCCTTCCTGATGGATTTACGGTATTCGGCACAGCCTTTGGTCGCACAGAGATAGTAGGGATATTTTTGGTGCCGTCCGCTGGAGAAGCACGCTGTCATCGGCTTACGACAACACGCGCAGGTGACAAAGCCTCGGAGAGGGAATTCATCATGCAGGTCTTTCCTTGCCGGAGCGTTGCTTTGCCCGGCCAGGCGGCTCTGAATGGCTTTATACGTCTCAAAACTGATGAGGGGCTCGTGCTTGGCTGGTTGGAGGCGAATATTCCATTCCAGGACATCAAGATATCCCGTATACAGCACCTGACCCAGCAAATTGGTGACACGCTGAAAATGAACCTCTCCGTTTTTATCCTTGGGAAAATGGACCGAGTTTTCAAGAAAGCGTTTCACTTCGCTCTGGATTTCAAATCGTCCTGAGGCATACCCTTCGAGGGCTTCTTGTACAACGGAAGCAACAGGTTCGTTTTTCACCATGACTTTTCCGACATGGCCAGGAACTTGTGAAAACCGGTACCCAACAGGCGGACTAAAGCACCAGTAGCCATTCCTCACGCGTGCTTGCATCCGGTTTTTTGTTTGTTCGGCATTTTTCTGCCGCTGGTGTTGCGAGACACTCGCTAATAAATTTTCGACGAGCAGGCTGTCAGAGTCTTCGCCGAACTCAATCGAAGGTGAGGCGAGTTTTCCGCCAACACTGCTAATTAATGTTCGGAGTTGAAGATGGGCCTCTAATCCACGGGCAAGGCGCGAAATATCGTCGATCAGAACCATGTGCTCGTCCTGTTTCTGAGCCTTGAGGAACTGCAACATCTCCTGCATCCCAGAGCGCCCAACCAACCCCCCTGATGCGCCTTCGTCCTTAAAGACCCTGACCACGTCATAACTCTTATTTTTGGCGAATTGGCGGCACCGGGTTTCTTGGGAACCGAGTCCGTCTCCTTTTTTCACCTGAGCGATGCTGGACACACGACAATAGATCACCGCCTTGGAACTCTCCTCCTGTTGCCGGTGATCGTGTTGTTGTGGTGCATTTTTCATGGTGGGCCAGTGTTTTTCAGGGTTTCATATTTGATCGAGCGAGTCTTCTCTAAGGGGTTGCTAGCCTTCAATTCTAGGGATTCAACGGAAGCTTGTAAATCATTAATTTCTATCCGTTTGCCGCGTTGTTGGTGGGGATGCCGCCCATAGGCTTGATCAGCAAAACTCTCCAAAATTCCCCAGACGTGCTGGATCAATTCCGTTTGTTCCTGCTCGGATAAATCATACCCGTCGACAAAATGTCTGTATTTTTCAATGTCTAATGGCATGGGTCATCCTGAGGAGAGCCTTAATTGGGCTAGAAAATGCGAATGAATGATCATGCATTTTTTAGCAGAGTGCAGCTTCCCGTCCGGGAAACTCATTTCGGCAACCTATGGCTGTTTGATGATGGAAGGATGAACGCCAGAGGTTTTGACGAGTGCCACTGGAACAACAGTCTGAGTGGCGTTAGGGAACAGTCATCCTATTTCCATAATACAACCGAAGGTTTAAGAAATGATAAAGATGGGGAAGAGACTGGATTTTTTCGAGGATGGGCAAGGAAGCGTGAGTATTGGTTGGAGATCATACAGAGATGATTAACAATTCGTTAAAAAAATCTTAACGTTTTTTCGTCATACTATTGAGGCAAGAAGTTTTTGAGTGCAGGTGAGAAAGAATGACTGTAAAACACGGCCAAATAATTGAAATTCCGTCAATATATGATCCGTCCAAGACGGAAATCATTTTGATGGATGATTTTGAAGCCTCGGTTGGTGAACTCCATGAACAGGCCAAGCTTGATCACCAACGCGATCACAATCACACCGTGGCGCAGGCTGAATTGGAAGGCAGTGCCTTAGCCAATGGCCGACGGGGTCTTTCTCACAAGAATCCTTCCAACAGCCTGGCCGCGCGAAAGAAACGTGAAAAAGAGGAAGCCACATACCGAAGCCTCTTGAAACAATTGCAGGATCGACTGGAGGAGATCTATCGTCAGATTGAAGTCATCAATCAACGTTTGGATGAAATTGACACCGAAATCAGTGAGCTGGAACGCTTGAAGGAATTAGCCGAGAGTGAGTTGCTCGATCCCACGAACCCTGATCATGCCAGGTTACTCAAGAAATACGGCATCACACAGGAAGATATTGAGAGTGGGAACTTATCTGTCATTCTGGCTGAACAATTGAGGCATCGGTTTGATGAACGGACCGAATTACAAAAACGTAAAGAGTCATTACAGCATCAGGCGGATGAGGCCATTGCTGAAGCGCAAGCCGATAACATCATTACACCAGCAGAAGCGGATGGATTCCGGCAACAGATGCAATCTTTGGAGGCGGGTGTGTCTGCGCAAGTCAGAATTACTCAGGAAGCTTCAGAAGAATTAAAGGCAATTTCTATAGAAAACAATCTCGGCACATATCGTGGCGAAAAGGATTCGGGTGAACTCACTTTTGGAGAGAGCACCCAATCACGCCTTTCTGTTGCCGCTTCGCTCAATGGTGATGGCAGTTATCAGAAGGAAGTTCAAGGTCACAGCAAGAATATCTCTCTCAAAGATCAATTTGAGGCAAGCACCAATCCAGTTCAGGATACTCCGGCACACGAAACGGTGGCCTCACAAAAAATTGTGTCAGATTTCAAAAACACATAATCGATCATTATCTAAAGCCATGTTTACGGATTTTCTTGATATTCCTCTTTGTAATGGGCAATGACTTGATGGATTAATGGCACAGCTTTGCTGAGCGCTTTAGGGCCATATTGTACGCCTTGGATATAAAATCCGACGCTTGAGCCGATATCGTATTCTTCAGCTAGAAAATAGCGAGATGCGACGTTTTGTTGCTGAAAGAACAGTGTAATCTTCTCCGCATTTTCTTTAGCGGTCGCATTCTTGGTTCTGCCGTACACAGCAAATGCTACTACGGAATGTGCCAGCGAAAAGTCCTGAGCCTGCTCCCACGCCTCTAATTCTTTTGTGGGCTGTTGACTTGAATTCTCTGCATACGTGACGGCGCAGAAGACCATCAACAAAACCACAACCATAGGTAGACTTATTTTGAACGTTCTGGTAGCTAAGTCTTTGAATCGCATGAAGAAGGATTGCCCAAAAAGGGAACCCTTTTCCTGGTATTATTCTGCTGAGAGAAACCAGAATGAGAGAAGCTGATTTATTAAGCACTTAGCTCTAGCCAGCCTCTCCAATAGTGAGTAGTTTGGGGTTGGCGAAAAACCGTTCCCTTTTCAAATAACAGGGAGGTCTTTTCCTGCATTTGATGAAAGGGAATGTAATGAAGAAAATCGGTTATTTACGAGTATCGTTAGAGAACCAGAAGGAAGATCGGCAGGAAGATGGGTTGAGAGATTTATGTGATGAAATTTATGTCGAGAAAATTTCCGGGGCGAGTAAGAAACGTCCGGTCTTTCAGCAGGTTATTAATAGACTGAGTCCGGGAGATGTCATGGTTGTTTGGGATTTGGACCGGGCGTTTCGAAGTACGATTGATGCCTTGCTTGAAGTGGAGAAGTTGCGGCAGCGTGGGATTGAGTTTCAGGTTGTTAATCTGAATGTAGATACCTCAACGCCGTCGGGCGAGCTGATCTATACCGTGATGGCAGCGTTTGCGCAGTTTGAAAGAAAGAACCTTATCAAGCGAACAAAGGAAGGTATGGCCTCGGCACGAAAACGGGGTGTGCATATTGGACGGCCATACAAACTGACATTGGAAGAGGTGATCTTGGCGGATTCCAAATTTCAGTCTGGTGAATCGACTGTCGCTGAATTGGCGGCGCAATTTGAGTGTTCGAAGGACACGTTAGCGCAGGCGATTAAACGATTGTGCTATCAAAAATAATTCTTCCTAGGGGTGCTCGTAGAATCTGGTGAATTACTGGAACTTTAATTCGAATATCAATCCTTTCCTAAGAAGGAAACATGTCATTGAAAAACTATCCAACCGAAGACACTTTTTCTCATGTTCATAACAATATTTTGCGATGGGCCCTGAAAGATTATCAAATGAGTGTCGAAACCAACACGCGGGGAGGATATCTTTCATGGCTCACCGTGGCCTACGATATTATTTGTTCTCCTTCAAATGACTTGGATTTTCCTGAATTAACAGAAGAACAAGAGCAGCGATTGAACCAATTGCATTCTCTTAAACGGATCAATCATGGAGAAGATCCTCGAGCGCATGATGACACTGGGTGGCCTATCACAAGAAACAAGCTCGAACGTTTTGTCGATGGAGAGAAATCCAGGTCAACAAGAGTCCACAAACAGCATCGTTCAGATGTTTGGGTGCGTTGCGTCATACGAGATTTTCTTCGTGAAGTAGGACGCTTACCTTCCTATTTCCAGGAACCTGATCGAGAACTATTGTTTCCAGCCTTTGCCCTAATAGATTATTTTTCAACAGGCCATCATAAGCCTCATGGCATGAGTGAGATCGACTTCACGGGCACTTACCGAGGGAAAATGACTCATGAAGGCGAAAGTCGTCCACGAATATTAAGCTTTCATCTTGTGCCGAAAAGAGAATTTTATGAAGTCGAAGAAAGCTCTTCCTATGAAATTAACGCAGAGTTGAAAAAAATCAGAGGAGCGGGTTGGGCTATCATTCTGCCCTTTGAAGGAATGCTAATTTTCCTGAAAGACAAAGATGGAGATATTGTTACTCATCGTCTCTATATTGCGCATTCCATTCGTTTTATATACGAAAAACTTACGGAACTCAGGCTCTTTCCATATCAAGGGAGAATGTCCGCGATACTTCATCCTGACCAAATGATGAAAAAAAGCGCATCAAAATCTATACCTTTTATCAAAGACATACCAGATTCTTTTGACAGACTCCCAATTTCCATGAAAAGATTAAAAAGGCGCACCCCGCGTGGTGAGGCCGCGCTTAAACTACACTATGATGAAACAGTTATCTCAAGAGAACAGGACATGCTTAAGGACAATATCGATGGAGAATTTCAATGTGCGGCGGCGGCTGGAAACCTTACCAAGGTAGAGACGCTGATTAATTCTGTGGTGGAGATCAATAAGTCGGTAGCTGGATCGGGTGGAACAATCTTGCATGTCATAGCGGAAGAGCAACTTATAGATATTTTCAAAGTCATACGAAGACGCCCAGACTTGAATTATTTGGTGAAAGATAATGAAGGGCGCTTGCCCTCACAATTGGCAATGAATTCTGAAGAAGATGTAGGACTGGGGACCTTTCTCAAAAAGAAAGAAATGCAGCAGGCGCGAAGAGAAGGAATCGATTATCGAATGTACGCTATGGGTGAAGATCTAGGGGACGGGGATAAACCGAAGGTTACCCCATAGAGGTACCGGTTAAGGCCAAAAATAAAGAAGCTTCCAAGGCAGTGTCAAAATTCTAGATACTCTTCCTAGTGTGTTGAGCATTCCAAGTAAGCTCTATTGTCTCTTAGAATAGGCCATATTCTGTCTTTTTTTAGTTTATTCGGTGATGCTTAATTCATGTGTTCGGCTTTACTGAAAAGTGCCGCCGAATTGAGCTGCCATCTCTGAGTACTCTCGATGCAGCGAACCGGTCGTCTCAAGCAAGCCATGCATATACGATTCTCCTCCACTTTGCCGTCACGATTGTTCTGAGCAGAAGACGTAATGGATTTTAATAACCCCCTAGATCTAGATCGACATGTAAAGGGGCATATTGAAATTGGTAAGTTCGCTGAGGGCATTCCGTACGCATTAAAAGCTATCAAACTGAGAGAGCAGGTCTTAGGGCCTGCTCACCATGATGTGGCGATCTCACGCATCACGTTAGCTCAGCTCTATGATAAAATGGGAGATTTTGAACGGGCAAAACCTTTGTATGAAGAAGTCTTAGAGCTTCATGACCGCACTACAGTCTTGGCTGAATCCGAAGCGGCCTCCTTTTTCACCGATTTGGCTTTTGTGTATGAATGGATAGGGAATTTTGACGAAGCAGAAGAACTTTTAGAGCGAGCATTATATATCTATGAACAGACACCAGACCCTCATGACCAGATTCTGGCACCGGCGCTAGACACACTAGGATCGTTTTATGAAGACATGGGCAATTTTGAAAAAGCACGATCACTGTATAAGCGAGCATTATCGATTCACGAAAATTTCTACACTCCTAGTAAAAAAAAGGCCATTACTGCCATCAAGGATATAGTTGAGAAATGCCAGAAAACCGAACCTATGAGCGATGCACTTCCGGTAATTTCAGATCTATTAAATTCTTTGCAAGTCCCAGAACCGAGCTCTATGAAAATCGGAATGTCCCTCGGGAATCTAGCAAATTTGTACCGCGTGATGGGCGATATGGAATCTGCCTTAGTTATGTCAAAACGCTCTTTAAAATTAACCGCTCCAATACTTGGTCGTCGTCATCCGCAGGTTGCTGCTTCACTTGACAACCTGGCTGATGTGTTTTGCGCCATGGGAGACTACAAGCACGCACTGCCTTTATACCGAAGGGCATTGAACATCCGAGAAAAGCACTATGCCCCTCAGCCTCGGGATATCGCAAGATCTTTGCATAATCTTGGGGCGCTCTATGCCGCGATGGAAGATTTTGAAGTAGCACAGTCTTTTCATGAACGTGCATTGGAAATTCAAAAACTATTCCCATTTTCCAACCATCCGGATGTTGCAGTTTCCCTCCATAGCTTGGCGCAGCTCTATCACAGAAAGGGAATGTGGGATGAGGCTCTTTCGTTCTACAAGCATGCAATCAGTATTGCCGAACATTTATTGGGTCCCGAGCACCCAAGTGTTGGAAGTTTCATCAAAGATCAAGGGCTTCTCTATCAGGTGATGGACAAGCCTCAAGAAGCCTTACGGTGTTTTGAACGATCACTCGTCTTACAGAAAAAATACCTTGAAAGTGTTTTTTGCACGGTGGCAACGGAACGACAAAAACTTGCTTGTGCCCAATCGGGAGTCAGCTACTTCTATTCATATTTGTCGTTACTCTCAAAGGAGTTCATCCAGGATAATTATCTCATTCAGTGCGGGTTTGAAGTGACGCTGGGGTGGAAGGGACTAGTGTTAGAAGCACAATCAAAAGCTAATGAAATTGCCCGAAATAGGCTTTCTCAAGAATCCAGGAAAGATTGGGATCATCGACTTGCCTTATTGGGAAAATTGTCCCAAGAGTTGGAGCATGCGCCAAATATCCAAAGGCGAACGTCTAAAGTCGATCACCAAAGATACAGGGTTCTTCAGGAGCAGGTCGAAGACATCGAAGAGCGATTATTCAAGGACAATAGATTCTTCACAAAAACTTTGAATGCAAATACCAAAAGCTATGAAAACTTGTTGGCAGAACTTCCTCGAGATGCAGGGTTGGTCGAATTTATAAAAATCTATGATGTAGACTTTGTGGAAAATGTAATTACGAAGCCACGATACCTTGCCTTTGTGCTTTCTCACAATCATAGGGTGGAACTCATTGATTTAGGTTCGGCTTATGAGATCGAGCAGCTTGTATCCAAAGCCCTTTCGAATATTCAATTAGAACTAAATGAATTTGAAAGTGAATCCCCTCGTGTCACGGAAGGACATATTCAAGGAAGTCGATATGCCTTGAAGACTTTATTCAACAAAATTTGGCAGCCTTTTGAGAAATATTTATCAGGTCTGAGCAAAGTGTATATCAGCCCAGATGGTGAGTTAAACCTGTTACCGTTTGCGGCCATTATGGATTCTCGAGGGCAGTATCTGATTGAAAGGTATTCACTCGCCTATTTGACCAGTGGAAAGCAATTGCTGGGCCAAGGAAAAGTTCAACACGCATTTGACATTGAATTTCTGGGAGTTGCAAATCCAGATTTTGGTTTTGATCCCGACTGTTCAAATAGGTTCATGCCTCTTCCAAGTAGCCAAAAAGAAGTGGAAAGTATTCTTTCTTTGTTACCAAATTATAAACAAAAACAGTTATTAGTAGGAACAGCGGCCACCAAAACAGCTTTGAAGCTTGCGAAAACACCAAGGGTTCTTCACCTGGCTACACATGGGTTCTTTCTTCAAGAGCAGCAAGGCTCTGAGGGTCTTCGCCATGAGAATGATGATACCCGTCGGAGGAATTCGCTTTTACGTTCAGGTTTAGTGTTTGCTGGAGCCAATAGACGCATTACGGCTGAAACAACGGATGATGGGTATTTGACGGCTCTTGAAGTCTCAGGAATGGATTTATACGGGACGGAGTTGGTCGTTTTATCAGCCTGTAGGACGGGGTTTGGGGAAGTCATAGATGGAGAGGGCGTTTTCGGGTTGCGCCGGGCATTTGCGCTAACCGGTGCAAGAAACTTAATGATGAGTTTATGGAGGATCAGTGAAGAGGATACGCCCCATCAAGTTCGTGCGTTTTATACGTATCTCCAAGAACATCCTCCTGCTGAGGCCCTCAGAAAAGCTCAATTGGAAACGATTGATTCTCTAAGAATGAAAATAGGCTATGCCCCCGTTTCCTTATGGGCCCCCTTTATCATGCAAGGGGCCTATGCGTTCGACACGACCTAAGGGCATCGCGTGTGCATAAATATTCCTGCTAAGACTAATCGAAAGCAAGTCTTCCGCCGGTAAGCTTCCTTCTCCTTTCATTCCACTCAGTCCACCTTCTTTATAGTCTCTTTCCAGTATCTGTTTTTGGTTTAGTCCTTCCAAGTTCTTCTGGCTTCCAAGCTAGGTCTTCTAAAACCAAGCCCTTTTACTCCTACTTTTTGGATCATTCTTCCTGCGGGAAATGTGCGGGGAACGGTCCTTCAGAACGAGGCTACCCTGATTTTCATGAAAGTCATTGGGTATCACGTTGAGGAGGTGATCATGTCGAGCCAATCAAAAACACAAATTATCTTTACGGCCACGAAGACGCAACTGAGTTGTCGACCTTGCTATCAGCATTTATGGCGGTCGACCGTGTCGCTTACACATTTATCGAGTGGTGGTCTGATCGTCGCGATTGAAGAATTCTTCAGGGACACGGACATTTTGGGCATCGTAATTCGCAATCCAAATGGCACCCTCTGGCCGATACCAAAAGTTTGGGAGATTTTCCCTTGCGATGATGATAACGAATCTGGTCGACGTTGGATCAGTAATTTAAAGAGGCCTGATGAAACCGGCAATAGGCCAAAAGCCATGTGCCGATGTTTCGTAAAACTTCAATGTATCGAGTTGCTCATACATGCCAAAACGGCAAGCTATGCACGCGGACTTGATGCCAAGCGATGCTCTCTCGCGCATTTTCCATTGGGATGGTAGCTAGGGTTTAAGCTGACTTTCCCGGAATGGGTTTGGTGATGGTTTATCTTTGGTCGTTATGTCTGATGAGGAATATTCAGTGAACGAGTTATCAGCTGCACAGTTTCAGGGTAACGGCTCTGAAATTTTTCATCGTACGATGCAAAATTCCGAAGCTGAGAATGCTGCCCTCATTTCTCCTTCCAGAGAGTCCTATGGCGCTCTTATCTACCTCTTCGATTATTTGAATGAGCAATTGTTTAATCGCACATTGCCGCCATGCATTATCACGATGCCGCGAAGTCGCAGGCCCCAGCGTGGATATTTCTGTGGAGAAAGCTGGGGCAAAGCCAATCAAGGCGTGATGTGCGATGAGATTGCTCTTAATCCAATCCACTTTCAGGGCAGTTCTACAGAACAGACCTTCAGCACACTAGTTCACGAGATGGTTCACCAATTTCAAGCGTATAACGGAACACCGGGCAAGGGTGCCTATCATAATAAGGAGTGGGGGGAACTGATGCGACAGGTGGGCCTGATCCCATCTTCAACTGCAAAGCCTGGTGGCAAAGAGACAGGAAGATCAGTGTCTCATTACATAGAGGAAGGTGGGGCGTTCCAGCGTGTCTGTCAAAAATTACTGGATACTGGTTTTGTTATTCCCTGGCACGCCATTACTCCTCAGGACAGCGACGACGATGACAATAGTGGTGATGACGACGACGTCGACGGCGACAATGCAGCAAAAAAGAAACGGGCGAGCAAGACCAAATATACCTGCCCCGGATGTACCTTGAATGCCTGGGCCAAACCGGATGTCTGTATTTTATGTGGAACCTGTCATCAGGAATTAATGGTTGCTGGTTCCTGATAGTGATGTATCCAAAAATTTCTTTTTCTATTTCCCAAATACGTGTTTTGGGAGGTTTACAATCCGGCAAATATTCAACTTTTACCAATTGGAGGATTTATGGACAAGCCAGATGCCAATTCTCAAAACAAAGATGATCCGGACTTTCTCAAGCTTCGGGCTGTGATGATCCCGTTCTTACGGAGCTATCTTACCTATCAAGATTATCAGAAGGCCCTCAAGATTGTAGAAGAGCAGGCCAGGTTGGTTTGGGAGAAACACTGTATAGCCGAGCTAATGAGGCTCAAGCTTGATATCAAGGCGATTGAAAACACTTTTTTGAAATCTTCAAAAATTATGGCGTCCTTGATGGACAAACGCGCTAGTACCAAGCCCTATCTTCAGATTGCTCAGCTATATGGAGACGGCAAAGACAAAACGATTCCCTTTGCAAAATGGCGTAGCAAAGACAAAGTCGTCGTTGTGGTTTCATTAACATCTGCTTTGGTCGTCCTGTTTATGGGGGCTGCGAATGTTTACGCCAACATCATGGGATCAGGCAATCCAGCCTTTATCGAGAGGCCTTTTTTAGGATGGCTCATCGCACTGTTATTGCCCTCAGGTGCTATAGCTATGAAATTTGTGACAGATATTTTTGGCTCTGATAAAGCCAAAGCGCGGTACGTCAAGACGTTAAACATCCTCGCCGTCGTGGCCATGTTGACCTGGACAGTTCTATTTGCACAGACCTTTGATGGTCAGAGTGCGGGGATTGATCTTGATGAAATGTTACAAGCCAATCCTGCGTCTTCCGCGCTTACCTGGATTCAGCTAGTGACTGAACTCCTCGTCGGCTTCGTTTTGTGTCAGACCGCATCCGATACACACGCGAAATATGCTCAAAATTCGTATATTCGCAACCCTGAACGTACCGAAAACGAGGCGGTATTAGAGGAACATTCCAATTCCCATGAAACGTTACGAGATGACCTGAATAGCAGGACTGGTCGCAAGGCAGAGATGGATGCTGGCTGCCAGATATTCGTGAATGAAATGGTCGCGCTGTTTTTAAACATGCGAGGACGTTTCGATGATTCAGCTCCTCAATAGTATTCAACTTTAAAGGAGGTGTGTGATGAGAAAGATTCTTGTTCGTGTTTCTTTTTTTATAGTGGTGTTATTAATTCCCGCGATGACCTTAGCCAAAGACTTGGTGATTGGATTATCTCCATATCAGGATTCTGCCGCTGCCGAGGCGCAAGTGAAATCAGTATTGCAATATTTGACCAGGTGGCTTGAGCCTGGGGACTCAGCGATGATCTTTGATGCGTATCATATTCGGACGCTTGGAAACTTTATTGTGCCGAATAAACCGGCCTACCGCCATCCGAAGGCAAAAATCCAGGCCAATAGCAAGGTGGTCAAGAATATGCTCAATTTTGCCAAACAGGCGCGAAAGCCGAAGGGCGGAGATGAGCCGTCCGTAACCGGAGCCATCCGCTGGCCTCAAGCATTGCGTTTTATTGGTGATAATTACCCGGCTGCTAAGGGTTCAAATTTAATCCTGTTAGGCAGTCCCATCTATGATGATCCCAATGAGAAGCTCTTTAATATGAGCGGTTATCTTATACCGGGAGATGGTCATTTGATTCATGCCAGAAACACAACGCCTTATGGGATTAAAGGGCAAGAATCTTTGCTGTCCAAATGGAAAGTACATTTGGGATTTGCCAATAGGAATTGGCAAAAAGACGAAAATCATGGGTTTCGAGTCCAGCGGTTTTGGACGCTGTATGTAGAACAACAAGGTGGAACGCTTGTGAGCTTTACAAATGATCTACCGACCTTGTTTCAGCGTGTTCAATCAAAGGCTTTATCGCCTAAGCATTCTTATGAGTTACAAGAAACGGCCAAACTAGAAATGATTCTGTTGAGCAAGCCCAGGGTTGAGCAGGATACTCCAATTTATGAACGCCCCTTGACCATGGAACCGCCTGCTGAAGAGCTAATTCGTCGGGCTACGAATGTAGAGGTAGGAATTACATGGGATTGTTCGTGGTGTGATCTGGACCTGTATGTGCGTCCTGGCCCAACGGCAAAGACATTATCCTTCCAGACGATGCAATCAGAAGCGGGCGAGTATCATAAAGACTGGCAGCGTTCTCCCAGGGCGACCAATGGTTATGAAACAGTGGTGCTGAATGGGGTCGTCGATATGACCACGCTTTTTTTGGCGGTGAATATCTATGGCGGACGAACTGAAGATGGTGTCCACGGGGAATTGCGTATTTCCCTGGACGGCCAGACTTACGCGGCACCCTTTCATCTGCAGGCCCGTATCGGGAACGTCGGCGCTGAGCGAGAGCAGGTCATGAAAACAGGCCAAGCGCCGAGCCCTTACTGGTTGGTAATCAAGCCACTGGGTGTGATTGGACACCAAAAAGATTCATCAACGCTTGCACGTCAATAAAAATTATCAATCATGCAACAACGCCGTGAACAACCTACGCTCTTCCTGGTCTTGGCCCTGACATGTTTGTTTGCCTGGGCGGCCTGGAAGAGCTGGGCCATACAACATGCTTTTCCCTTTATTCCCTATATTCTTGGTTTTTTTGCTCTGGCTGGAGTGTTTAAAACCATCAGTCTTTCAACTCTACAATTATATAATTATTTCCTCCGGCGTGATGCCATGGCCGAAACCGGTCTGAAGGGCACGGCCCATTGGGCAAGCAAAGACGACTTAAAGTCAGTCGGACTTCATAAGACAGATGGTTTATTTTTAGGCCGTGGTCTTGATGGAAAGCCGATCTTCTTTGACGGCGAAACCCATGGCCTAACGTTGGCCCCGGCGGGCTGCGGCAAGACGGTGGCTTTTACGATTCCGGTGCTGTGTCATTCTCCCTTGCCAATTATTGTGGCAGATTTTAAGGGAACATTGTCTGTCATGACCAGGGACTTAAGGGAGAAACAGCACAAACAGGACGTGTTCGTTGCTAATCCGGCGGGGCTTTTCTCGGATAAACTTGGTCATTCCGCGCGCTATAACCCAATGTGGATTGTGTTGGACGACTGGTTAGATAGTCATCGCCATAAAGATCTGATGGCCGATGCGCAAGCCATGGCGCTGCAACTCTATCCTGAACCCGTAACCAAGGGCGAAAATTCCTTCTTTCGAAATGGCAGCAGAAAAATACTCGTCTTTGGGATAGTTTTTCTTGTCACTCATTATGGCCAAGAGAAAGCCACCTTGAGCGAATTGCTGAGTCTACTCCGCAATGTCAAAGAATTAATTGAGGCCTGCCGTATTGCATCATCATCAACCATCCTGAATGGTGAGCTTGCTGATATGGCCGAGGAACTTCTTTATAAGCTCACGGCTCAGGACACTCGTCAGGTGGACAGCTTTCTTGAAGGTGCTATTCAAAGCTGTATAGCTTTCTCGCCATCAGGACACTTGGCTGAGAGCACATCCACCTGTGATTTCAGGTTCCGGGATTTGAAGGAGAACTCTGCAAGCGTCTATCTGGTTGCCGATCCGACCAAAGGAAAAGTCTTTGCGCCCTGGCTGGGGCTCATGGGTTGGGCCGCAATCACTGAACTCACCCGCTGTCAAAATACCAATCCTGTGTTGTTTCTTCTCGATGAAGCCACGAATTTCAAGATAGAAGGATTGTCAGAGAATTTGACGGGTCTAAGAGAATTTGGAATCCGGGTCTGGTTTGTGATTCAGGAGCTTGAAGAATACGCCAGAGTGTATGGCCGTGAAAGTTTGGAGACGCTGATGTCCCAAACGGAAGTCAAACAGTTTTTTGGGGTGCAAAACCAAAAGACTGCTGAGCTTGTTTCCCGAATGCTTGGGGACCATACGGTAAAATCCGCTAATTACAATTTAGGCACTTATATGAATGATCCGGTGACTCAATCTGTAAACGATCAAATGCGAAGGTTGCTCACGCCTGATGAGGTGCGGCGATTTGGCGATACCATCCTGTTTATCCGCAATTTACCGCCTGTACATGCACTGAAGACAGGGTATCACCAGGTGAAACCCTGGTCGAGCTGGGTTGCAGCCAATCCACTCTTTGGCAGCAAGCTCAAAGGACAAACAAAAATCTGGTTGAAGTATTAAAAGGAACAATCGAATGAGACAGGTCAAGGTCAAAAGTTATCGATCCCCACGAAAGCCGGTACAGTTGGGGCGGGGAGTGGGGCGACTTTTTCGGGTCGCGTTACGAGGGCTTATTCTTTTGCTTCCTCTTGTGCCCTTTATCGCCATCGGCATTCTCTTTTCATTACCGAGCACTCCGCATATTCGGGTGTCCTATACCTATGCGGGATCGAAAGAACATCCCCGCTATATCACGTGTGACTATCTGGGGATTCATGGCACGGTCCAGAAAGTTTTTGGTCAGGAATGTCCGCTCATGACGTTCATGGGTAAGAAATCTCGGGTATAGATAGAAGCACAGAAGAGGAGGTGTTGGATGAATTTACATGATGAAATACAAAAGGAAACCTTGAAAATCGATAGAGCCGAAGAGACGCTATCGACACACCAAAAAGACTGGCTCAAGGATATTGCCACATGGGTGAAAGAAGAAATTGTACAAGACCCCAAAAGCCTTGGCGAAAACTATGAACATTTCCTCAGTGAACAGGCCAAGGTCTTTGCGTACCAAGGTGGGTTCGATCAACGAACGGCTCTAGATTTGGTGAATCGGGCGTTTTGCAATCTCTATCAACAAGATATTCGGGCTTATGCCGGTCAGCAGTGGCGGGCTCACTTGTTCAAACCTGATCCCAATACAACGAAACGGACACGGCGCGTCAGCCAGAACAGCAATCACGGCCCGGAAATGTAGAGCTGTTTTTATTCCTGTTTCTTGCTAGGCTTGGAGGATTTCAGCAAAATGCACCACTCTCTTTATAGTTGATAAAAACTATTATCATCTATAAACAAGATGGCAAGGGGAGGGGATTTTTAAGCGCGAATATGTAACACTTCTCTTGAGAGAATCGTTATGGAGTATAGCAGTCCCTTCGACATCGGAAGGAAATAGTGGGAAAAATCACAGAAATTTAATTATATAAGGAATCCGCGAACTCAATTGGGATACCGACCAGGGGATATCTAATAATCAAAAACATCAATGGTGAGGTGGGGCATGGCTTTAGAGGGACTTTGGACAATTCAGTTTCGTCATTCACTAAAGAATTTTGGAACAGGGGTAGTAGTTCTTACAAAAGGCAAGATTCTTGGCGGAGATGCCGGATTTTGGTATTCAGGCGATTATTCAATAGATCAAGACAATGTCACAGGCAAACTACTTGTTGCCCGTTTTGCTCCCAATCATATATCTGTTTTTGGTGCCGTGGACCAGTTTGAATTATTAATTAATTTTCGGTTCACAGAACACTCTTTCAATGGTACCGGATCTATGGTTGGCCATCAGAATTTAGAGATAGAAATTTCTGGAAGTAAAAAGCAGGACCTTTAACAATCATGGATACTAGGGCCTTATACTCTGAATACCAAAAGAACTATCGGTCATTTTTTGACCTTGCAGAAGCTGCAAGATCCATCCTTTCACAGGAACTTTCTAAAGCTAACATAAAAATACATTCTTTACCCTTCCGAGTGAAATCATTTAACTCGTTCATCGAGAAAATTCAAAAAGAGGACTTTCAACGTCCGTTTACTGAGGTGAAAGACCTTGTCGGAATTAGGGCTGTATGCTTGTTTTCTTCTGACATCAAAGAAATAGCGGTGGTCTCTAAAAACGTTTTTGCAATTTTGGAGGAGGACAACAAATTTCTAAACAATGCACCAAATTCCTTTGAATATTTGGATCATAAGTTTATTGCTAAACTAAAAGACGAAAGCGTTCCATTTCACTTGAAAGAATCCACTAATCATTCGTTTGAAATTCAAATTAGAACTATCGCGCAAGACGCTTGGGCATCAATATCTCATATCTTTTACAAAAAAGAGCGGGTGTTTCCTCAGCATTTTGAAAGGGATTTTTATGCTCTACATGGCCTCTTTTATGTGGCTGATACTCACTTCGATATGTTGAAAGATTCCCCGGTAAATGAAACCGGAGAAGATCATGAAAATGGTAATTGATGCTCTCAAAAAGGGTATACCCTATTTGAGAGCCTGTCACGCATCCGAAAAACCCGCTGAAAATGGGCGTTTTGAAAGTCGAATTTTGAGGGGACCCTATTTGAGAGTAAAAATGTTACAGATCGCTTAGGGGAAGTGTCACATTTTTGAGCATAGGAAATTTCCGGAAGCCGCAGAAACCTTAGGAAGTTATAACGGGCGAGGATTCCCACTGGCCTAAAATGTGACCGACTACCCCATAGTGTTACATGGGTTTGCCTAAATTTAGTAATTTATAAAAAATTGCGGAATCTTCACCTTCATCTTAAGGAGGTATAAGATGAAAATCAGTTTTTCCTTTTTAGCATGTATCACAGTTTTCCTTAATATCGCTTGGGTAGCAGACGTTCCCGCAAAGATGGAAACGGGTTCCGGGTCAATAGAAGGAAAGCTTCTGTGGAATGATGGCAGTGGGCCTGTTGTTCAAGGAACGGTTAAGCTTGTTGATAAGTTAAAATTTTACTTAGCACACAACCATGAAAAACAGGTAGTCGAAGTATTTAAAATTTCGTCAGTTGCAAATGTGAGGGAAATTCAGGTCGACGAGGAGGGGAATTTTAGTTTTACCGATATTCCGCCTGGTACATATTATCTTTTTTGGCGAGTCCCTAAAAGCAAGATGGGTAATGAATGGGCTTATAAATATTCATCAAACACTTTTTCCCTTACGGGAGCTATGCCTAAGCCAGAAAAGGTTGAAGTTCAGACTGGACAGACAACAAATACTTTTAACACTTACATTAGCCATAAAGAATAAGGGAACCAGCCCGATCACACCCGAAAATGTAACAGTTCACTGTGTTACATCGGAATATCAAAAAGATGAAGAATGCTGATCAATCAGTTCTTTTAAAGCAGTATGAAATGGCCTTTAAGAACGTGGAATATCTTGATTCCTATGTAACAAAATCAATGGCCATTTATATTGTGTTTATTGGTGCAATCATTACTAATATTGAAAAGCTTTCTCCTATTCCAAAAATGATGATCCCCATCATCATCTTCGTAGTATTCGTTAGCGCTTTTTTGTATCTCGTGTTGTATCGTATTTCCCGTTTGATAGAACAGCAAATTAATTCAGCGCAGGCAATAGAAGAATACTTCAAAGAGCATAGCCTTTCCCAAGAAGCCTTTTCCCCAATTCCAGTATTTTGGGGGAAAGGCATGAGCACTTCTCGCTTAAGTAGATATGGCATTATAGGCTTGGCTCTTATAGTGCTATATCCACTCCTATCATCTGTTAAATGGTGCCTTCAATAACCGCCAAAATGTAACCGACTACCCTATAGTGTTACATGAGTTATTCAAAATCAGAACAGTTGGGCAGTTTATTAGTAGTCAGTTCTCGACCCATAGCAAAAGCTGGATAAATGTAATAGGAGTGTTCAATGCTAAATTTTATTACACAAAATACTAATTTAGTTGGATTAATTACTGTTTCATTAACGGGGGGTTTTGTTTTTATTAAGTGGCTTGATGCTAGGAAGAGAGAACTTAAAGAAAGACGATATACAACATATATGGCGCTGGTTAGTATTATTTCAGGAAAACGAGCCGATTCAAGTACTGCAAATATGACTGAACAAATTGCGGCCACATGGTTTCTTCTTGAATACAAAGAATACTACGACATTACCAAAAAGATATTTTTAAATAATGATTTTGAAAATATGGCAGACCCACTCTGGGTAACACATGTGTTGCCTCACATCAAAATGCTGCTAAAAGAAATTTCTTAACTTTGAGTGGCCGCTTTGGCCGATAGCAGCCTTTCGATGATGTGATTATCGTTATTGAGTGTGGCGGCCCAAAAGGTTACGGAATAGCCCATAGTGTTACATGAGTGAACAAACGATAGTAGCAAGTTTTGCATTATTAGTTTCTGTATTGGCTTTGGGGCTGACTATCTGGACAGCTTTTCTCCAACGGAAACACATGCGGCTATCTGTTAGGCCAATTGCGGCTATCCCTCTTGCCGATTTTGAAAATCGCATAGGTGTATTTCTTCAAAACAAAGGGCTAGGCCCTATGCGTATCGTGTCTTTACGTGTGTCAAATCCAGACGGGGAAACATGCGATCAAATCAAACCACTTATGCCAAAACTGAACAATGGCATTTTTTGGTCAAATTTTCATGACACCATTGATGGGGGTGTTATAGAAGCTGGAAAGAATGTTGAACTCCTTTTACTACAAGGAAACATGCAAGACGAAGGGTATAAGGCTTCCAGAGATCGGGTAAGGCAGAAACTATCTGTTCTTAAAATTGAAGTGGTATACGAAGATTTGTACGGGAAGAAAATGGAACCATACAATAAGAAACTTTCATTTTTTGGTAGGCATTTTAAAAAAATTGATGCCCAAAATATGTAACAGAACCGAGCAGTGTGTAACATGAAGGGCTATTTCGTCCATTTGGGTTTGCGGGTGCGCTTGCGGACACGCGGTTGTTGGTCAATGGGGGTGGAGCCTGCAAAATCGAACTGGGAATTGCCAAATATCCATCCGGTACGGCGTGGTGGCGCTTTTGAAACTTTATAAAATGACACCGTGATATCCATGGCGAAAGTATGAAGGGAAAGAGGGCAACGCTGAAGAGTTAACTTTTTCTTTTCCACAAAATGTCATTACACCGGATGCAATTCGGCTACAGGAAAGCGCTTCACTTTGATCGTCTTCGCGGTCTTTTCGACATTGGCCAAATCATAGGCAAATTGCATCCGCATCCAATGTTCCACGGTAGAGCCAAACGCTTTGGATACTCGAACAGCCATTTCCGGCGAGAGTGCCGTTTTCTCATTGGTCACACGAGATAAGGTTTGTCTGGTGACCCCAAGCCGTTCCGCAGCCTCAGTGACACTCAGACCCGAAGCCTCGACGGAATGTTTTATAATTTTTCCCGGATGAACGGGGTTTTTCATAGCCATAATATTTTCTCCTCAATGGTAGTCGATTAAATCCACATCAAAGGCGCTGCCATCTTCAAACCGGAAAATTATCCGGTGATTTCGTGACACCCATACACTGTAAAACCCTTTAAGGTTGCCAGTGAGCCGATGAAAGCCAAAGCCTGTAATATCGAGTTCTTGGACAATCTGAGCGGTATCTAAAATAGAAAGATACAACTCGGCTTTATCGGCAATATCCGTGCGAAGGCCGCTACGATCACCTTTTTCGTAGAGCTTTTTTAAGCCTCGGTGCTTAAAATTCTCAATCATTATTCAGCGTAACACGTAATATGACGTGTTACAATAACTTTTTGTAGTGGGATTAAGTAATTGAAGTAACTGGCAGAAAGTGCAATGATTTATCGAGTAGGTAGGTGACATTGCTGTCACCCACCCCTCTCAGAACCGGACATACGAGTTTCCCCGTATCCGGCTCAAGCCTTTCAAAGACCATTTCTTAGTCCGGCCACGACCGACCTACGTCTCGCAAAGTATCGAGACCATTCTGGATCGTAGGGATTGGCAGCAGCTTTCACCTTCACGTGTCGCCGGATCGGAGTGTCTGACGCGGAGGTCAGTTTCACCCATTCCGATGTTCCGTGTTGGTCGGGATCATGCCTACAGGCGAATACCCAGGACCGCGAGCCGAACGTCTGGAAATACCGTTTGGCTACCCAACGCCGTCCCTTCTTCGGGTGTCGCCGCACTGCCCATCGCCACAAGGCCTTCCAGAGCACACGATCGAGAGTGGAGAAGACCCGCTTTGATACCACATGCCGATAATAGTTGGCCCATCCTCGAATACGCGGGTTGAGCCAACGGATCAGGTCGTGTTGAGTCACAGCTGGACTCCCTCGAATGATGTGTCGTATGTGACGGTGTATCCTACGTTGCGCGTCCTTTGACGGCTTAATCAGCAGTTTGCCGTCGTATGTACGAACATTGAATCCGAGGAAATCAAATCCGTCTGAGACATGCACGATGCGTGTTTTCTCAGGAGCAAGCACGAGGCCGCGTTCGGCAAGAAACCCTGCGACCTCTTCCTTGACCTGTTCCAGTGTTTCTCTCGTCCCACCGGTGATCACAAAATCATCGGCATATCGGATCAGCTTGACCTTTGGATACGGCGCCGTTCCCCTTGGTCGAGGAAAGCGACGGGCAAGCCTGCCCTCCAATCCATCCAACACCATGTTCGCCAACGTGGGTGAGACGATCCCGCCTTGCGGGGTCCCGATCTCCGTTGGAAACCATTGAGCGCGGTCCACCATCCCGGCCTTCAACCATTTTCGGAGCACGGGCGTATCCATTGGGATATGCTCCAGCACCCAGTCATGGCTGATGTTATCAAAGCACCCTTTGATGTCAGCTTCGAACACCCATTGCGGGGATCGTGCGGGTCGACACAACACGAGAAAACACTGGGCCAGTGCATCCTGAGTTGAGCGTCTCTTGCGAAACCCATAGGAATGTTTATCTGCCATCGTTTCGGATACTGGGTCGAGGGCCTGCAGGTACAACGCCTGCATGGCCCGATCCGTCATGGTCGGAATGCCCAGTGGCCTGAGCGTTCCGTTGCCCTTCGGAATGTAGACCCTTCTCAGCGGTTGCGGCCTATACCCGCGCCGACTGAGTGACAACACGGCTCTGGTTTTGGCGGCTGGGGTTGACCAAATTTCTCCATCCACCCCCGGCGTCCGTTTGCCTTGATTCTCAGTCACTCGTTTGACGGCTAAGACCTTGCCGCTTCGCGAGTGTGTCAGCAGCCATTGCAAGGCCTTTACCTTGCCTCGGCGACCTTCTTTCGTAGCCTTGACGATACGGGCTTGCAGCTTCCTTACATGACGTTGCGCGCACAGCCAGTTAATCCGACTCCACGGCAACACTTTGCCGGAAGAGGCACACGCCATCCGCGGGATAGCGTTCATTTGCGTTTCTTCCGTAAAAGAAGTTCTGCGAGAATTTTCATCAAGAAAGACCTACCGGAAGTCTGCTCCCTTTCGGGGTGAGTATCTCCACGTCTGTGGCTCTATCCGTTCCATTGCAGAACGGCCTTCGCTTGCTCCAGCATCTTTTACCCGCACCGCCTTCAGCGTTCCTTACGGTTGGCTTTGCCAGCGTTCTGGCAGCAATACGGGCTTACCGTGTTCCGTGGTGTTGACCCAATGGCGTAGGTTCCGACTATTCCCCGGCGGGGCTCCTGTCCGTGTGGTCCCATACGAAAGGAGACCAACCACCCGCTCACCTTTTGGTTCAGGCCTGTCAGCACCTTGGGCCTGTTTGATACTAACGAGGTTTATCATCGGTTCACATCTGTTAACCTTCCCATCAAGCCTAGCCCCCGATCCGCCTTGGTGCTAGCAGACCCGATCTCCCCTCGCGGTTGAATCTTGGCTCACGCCGGGGTACATTGTCCTGGCCGCTTCACACCCCGCAATTACTCGCGGCGCATGGGCCAGTAGGCTACTGCTGACGGCACAACAGGTCTGGTTGGACAAATTACATTCCACCAGACAATCAACAACACGACTTTCACGTCGCACTCGGTAATCTATATTACATTTAGCTTAATAGGTGCGAAGTATGGCAACTACGGGCCCTTTTGGGATGCTATGTTGTCGTTTTTAAAACCTGTTAATGATAAATGGAGATAAGAAATGGAACAATATATAGGCCTAGATGTATCGCAAGATTTGACGCATGTTTGCGTTGTCGATCGTGATGGTAACAAACTTTGGGAGGGTGATTGCCCCTCAACGCCCGAAGGTATCGGCGAGACAGTCAAGAAGCATGCGCCTCACGCCCTTAAGATTGGGCTTGAGAGTGGTCACCTCTCAACATGGCACTGGCATGGCTTAAATGATATGGGGCTTCCAGCCATTTGTATTGATGCGTACCATGCGCATGGCGTTTTGCGTCTGCAGATGAACAAAACCGATAAAAATGATGCTCACGGCATTGCCCAGATTATGCGCTGCAACTGGTACAAAGAAGTGACCATCAAGAGCTTTGAGAACCATGAATCCCGCGCCTTGTTCCGAACGCGCAGCAATCTGGTAAGCATGCGCACAGATGTCGTTAACCAGATACGCGGCATGCTCAAAACATTTGGCATCCTCATTAAAGGCATTGCAGGCGTGGCCTTTGAGAAACACATTCAGGAAATCATTGATGAGGGCACGGCCATTGCCGCCCCTCTTCAAATTCAGCTTGATATGCTGCGCATGATTAAACAAAAAATCAACGATCTGGACGAACTTGTTCTCGATCATGCTTATGCTTGCCAGGATTGCCGTATCCTGATGAGTATCCCCGGCGTGGGCCCTATGACAGCCGCAAACTTTGTTCTGGCCGTCTATGATGCTGACAGGTTCAAAAATCTAAAAGCGTAGGTGCGTATTTTGGTTTAACACCCCGGCGCAGGCAATCCGGTGAAATGGATTACAACGGACGAATATCAAAGCGTGGTGATCGGGTGGTCAGGCATCAGCTCTATGAAGCAGCCAATTCCATTCTCACCAGAGTGAAGAAGCCCTCCTCTCTGCAAGCATGGGGGCTGCGCATTGCCAAACGCTCCGGCATGAAAAAGGCAAGGATCGCCGTTGCACGAAAACTGGCTGTCATCATGCACCAGATGTTGCAAACAGGTGAGTTATTCTGCTTCAACCCTGCAACTGGAGAAAGGGCTGTCTATGCGTAAGATTTAAGGAATCAAGTTTTGTAGTTTTGCAAACACTCTTGTGAAATTACGTTTTGTCCCAGCCGGGACGAAAGCTTTCGGTTAAACCCGGTATGAATGATGCAGAAAAAGATCGTTATTTCTTGGACAAGTAACAATCAAACTGCGGATCACATTTTGAGGGGACCGAAGCCTCCAAAGCAATAGTGTGGCACTCCTGTGACCACGTAGAGAATGGTGATACCGGCTAGACAAAAACGTAAACGCAATATAGATTGCAAACTACAGATCCTCCCGATTAAGCATAATTCTATTAGAGATCAAGCCATCGTCTTGGAGATCGTACTATCGCGTCCTTCTGCGGGTGATCCTACATGGCAAACTCAACCCATAGCGGTAGATGATCAGATAAGCGGTGGGAAATCGATGTACGGCTGAGGTTGGTGTTCGTATAGACATGCGGCTGGAAATCGAAATTACCGCCCGAGGACACGGTGAGATTCATCAGTGCTCCCCTACCAGAACGAAACCATGCGATTTGGTCATAGAAGTTATCATCTGATGGATCATCGGCATCATCGAAGACGGTTCTCGGTAAATTTCGCAGCTCATCGGGTATGGTCAATCCCGTCGCGGTGAACGCATCGAATAACGGGCTCCCTTCACGGTCAATATTGAAATCGCCCAGACAGAAGAGATTGTGATGAAACCGGTTGCTCCGCCGAGCCCAATCTCTAAAGATGTCGGCAATTTCTCTGAGTTCGGGGATGCGATCCGCCTCAACATCTCCGAACAGAATGTGAAGCGTGACGAGAATGAAGGTCGCATTCCCGCGTTGAAAACTCACGGCATAGGGGGTGCGCACAAATTGTTCGCGGAGTGATTGTACGCCTACCACATTCAGTCGTTCAGGGGGCACCACCAGTTCTCCAGCCAAACCGGACGGGCGCACACGGGAGCGATGAAAGATAAAGGCCAGCCGCTCATTGTTTCCGGCGTCACCAGCGGTCACATCCGTCATCAAGAATCCCCACTCATCCCCGAGAAATCGCATGGTATCCCTCAGGGCTCGAAGGTCGCCTTTGAGTTCCTGAACGGCAATAACATCGAATCGAGATAGAATTTCGATGATCGCCCGTAACCCGCGAAGGTCGCGCTTCGGGCGGTCATTGCCCGAGGCGGTCCATTTCCGTGTGAGTGAGGAAAATGACCGGATATTCCAGGTGGCAATAAGCAGGTTGGTGTCGGTCTTTGCCGGGATTTGTTCGTCGAGTGCCGCAGTCAGTGAAGCAAGATCTCTTTGCACGACAACTGGGGGGGTGTCATGAATAGTCGGCATGGTCGTCACCTTTATTGTCGATTCTGTTCATGGGGAAGCCAGAATCGTAAAAATTCTTCGGTGGTGATTTCAGCGTCACGCTAAATCTTTTTCTTAATAAAAGCAACCAAGGGAACGTTTGGTAAAGCAAAGGAATTTTCGTTGTATACTCAAGGGGTTTTTAGGCAGACCCCTCCTTCTTAGAGAGAGAGGGAGGGGAAGGGAATGTTACTCATCATCTTGATGATGGATATACCCAATTTTGCGTTTCGATGATTTTGGCGGTTCCAAGAGTGTATTGAGATAGTCATACAAGACGGTAATGTCTTTGTCGTGTTGTTCGACTTTTCGGGCGAGGTCTTTATGGGTCGCCAGGACTTCACGCATTCGGACAAAGGTTCGCATTATCGCAATATTGATTAGAATGGCTTGCTGACTTTTAAGAACGGAAGAGAGCATCGCCACTCCGGATTCGGTAAACACCCTTGAACGATATTTGCGATGTTGGCCACGCCCACTCTTTAAGGTCACAATTTGTGATCTTAAAGATTCATCCTCTTCTGGGGTTAGTTGAAACATGAAATCTTCGGGAAATCGCTCCTTATTGCGCGTGACCGCTTGATTGAGCACTCTCGTCTCCACCTCATACAATGCTGCTAGATCGCTGTCTAGCATCACCTTTTCCCCTCGGATCAGATAAATAGCACTGGCAATTCGTTCAACAGGAATAATGGTTTTCTTGGTGTTCTTTGCCATGAAGTGAGAGTGCCCTCACCTCGAAAAGCTGTCAAGAAAAGACTGAGCTTAAGATGCCCTTGGCATCTCACGTTTCACAGGCCTATTTCATCCATTTGGGTTTGGGATATTTTCTGCGGCGAGGGGAACGCATGGCAGGTTTGAATTTGGGACCCGCGAACTTGGCCCCATAGCGGCGAGGTCTGACGGTCGCGGGTTTGAATTTCGTTATAAGAAACATTCCCATAATATGAAGGAAATATGGTTTGGATACAAGGAAATTGTGAATTGCCAATGCAATCAAGGTGCTAGCAGGCCTGCGTCCTTGACGGCTTTCGCTATTTTCGTGGTTTTCAGTTCTCTGATGTTCGTATCCTTAATACCAAAATTCTCTCAAAGTCGTGCGAGGCTTGCACCGAACCGTGCCAGCAAAGCTGATCACTTCCGCTGCTTTTCACCCGCTTTCTGTTCGTGTTTTTTTAAGTGCGTTCCCTGTCCTCCGGTTGATGAATTGCCTCTTCGGGCTTTGCGATAGAGCCAATTCATCAACCCAAAAGGAGGACATCATGAAAACTTACACTTCATTCGCAAAATCACTCACCAAACTCTTGAGTAATGACCAAGCCGTAAAGCTCACGGTTGATGGGTACATGCCTTTACCACAAAGCGGAAAACAGTCAATGAAGATATTCCGTCTTTTTTTCAGGGTTTTTTAATAGGGTAGGGTGGAAGGAAAAAAAGACAGAATATTTCGTGCACAGTTTCCCTTCTTCTTTGTGGTGTCGCCTCACCCAGGACTGAAATGGTTCAGTTCGAAAACAAAAGGAGAAGACCATGTTAAAGCAAACACAAACCACCAAAAGCGAAAACGGTAAAGAAAAAGCCACGAGCGGGAAAAAGCCCAATCTTATCGCCTACGATGTCCGTGACGTTGAAGGACGCGACAAGAGCGTGTGGAATACGGTTGGAGCGGTTTGGCTGCACAAAGATGGCAAAGGAGCTGATGTTCTGCTCCATGCTATCCCGCTAACGGGACGGATCGTACTTCGTGAACGCTCCGATAAGCCGGATCAATCATAATTCAAACGGATCAGGCCTGGCCCTGTGACCTTCGGGTTGCAGGGCCTTTTTTTTGCTCTGATTTCTTGCTTTGATTGAATGTTGCGGTTTGAAGGGCATTGAAGCGGCACGAGGGGCAAGGCAGAGCTGAAGACGTGAAGTGCTGCGTTGGAAAGTAAGCCGAGCCTCCGGTCATCTTGGGTTGAGGCTCCGTAACCCAATGATCCCGGTTATATATAATGTTCTCGTTTCGTTCCCCCTTAAGGCTAACCGCAAGATGTGTGTTGTACTACAACACATCTTGGCAAGGGAGACGCTGGCCGCTCTCCCGTTGCATCCCTCTGGGCTTTGGTGCTTCGGTGGCATTGAGCCACACTTCGCACCATCAAAACGTTTCGCCGTTTTATCACGAGCAGGAAGAGACTTCGCTCTCCTCCTGCACCTCCATCGACCAAGGGGACTTCGCTCCCCTGTGGAACCCTCGACCAACCCTGCGCGGATTGGATGCGCGCCATCGCTTCCGCCGATGGATCACGGCCAGCATTTCGGTTGCTGGACTTCGAGCAGGGGTGTCGCCCCCTGCACCACGACCAAGGAACGTCCTTGGATCCGTTTCTTTCTGGGGGCATGCGCCCCTTGCGCCGTCAAGCCGTATCCCCAACCTTCCGCATTCAGCCAACGGCTTCACTTGTGCAGGATGGGTGATCCCCCTCGGCTTGACCTTGCCACCCCGCTTTTATTGGGCTTTCATTGGGTTGCAAATGCAACCCTTTCATCTGAATAGGTAAAGTAAGAAATCAAAAAAGAGAATCGACACCTGGCGAGGCTTTCCAAAAAAATCTTGCCCTAGGCATTTGTGGAGAAATTCTGTGAGAATTTGGAGCTCGAGCATGACAGCGTTCAGGGCAGGATGTCCGTTTGTGCGCCATCAGATAGGAACATACACTCTTTTGGCTTCCGTGAAGATCGGGGTCCAGGGAGTAAGATCTATGCACGATCTTTCTGGGCGCATGTTCTTTATTGCCATTACCCAGCTTAACCTATGCCTGTTGATGGGCTTTGTCTTTGATAAGGAGAGATTGTCGTTAAAAGAAAAATACGTATGTAAAAGTCTAGAGGCCCGTTGATAGGGCGCAAAAATCGAGAAATTCAATTTCTGTTGTTTTGGTCAGAATTGTATCTAACTAGATAACAAGTCGTATCTAAAGAGATACAATTTTCTAAGTCTCGCTCCATCATACCGTCTAAAGAAATTTCGATAGACGTCGCTTTTTCTAAGGTTTCTGCAGATTTGGAAGATCTAGGACTCTATGGCATATTTCCTGCTCTAGATTCACCGGACTCTCTAATTCTTCTTCCTTAAAGTCCATAGCCGGAAGAGAAGGCTTATTGCCAAGAGTTGGAGTTACTTGAAAATGTCTTAGAGGGGTCTTTTCATGGCTAAAGCAATAAGAGCTATTCTCATTTCAGAATATTGAGCCAGAAGTAGCTCGTTATTTGTTCAAAAGTTACCACTTATTCTTTTTAAGCAAGGAATGAAATAATTCGAACTTTTCATTATTCTGGACCGGAATTGCATTCCAGGGCTGCCGAGACAAATTTGTAGGCAAGTTAGTTGAACAAATTAAGTCCCTTCAAACTGAGTAGATAATTTCCACTTCACCTTACCCCCTCTCTCCATACTGCATGTCACTATTACCACATTCTTCTGCGAAGGATGGACATCGTATACGTTGTCCTTCTTGTGGACGGTTTCTGTGTTTCGCACGATTTAGCCTACTTCAGATCAAATGTTCGAGATGTAAGAAGCGTTTTGAATTTATCGACAAAGAAAACGAAGTAACTTTTCGAGGGTTGCCAGAATTGGAGTGAATTAAACGCAGAACCGATTGGTTATATGAAGAAGAGGCGAGAGCTCCTTGACAAAAAAAGCTAATTTACGTAAAAGAAGACACTCTTAATTTATTGTCGATTTAAAGCAACTATATCGTTTTCATAAATATACCATTTATAACAATTTATATAACAAAGGGGTGCGGCCCAATGTTTTTACTCATTATTCCATAGCCATTTAAGGTTTGGAGGTAGTCAAGAAACGATGATCTAGAGCTCGCATGCGCCAAGACATTTAAGAGCGCCCATGGGCCATTTTCCTGATTGAGGAAAATGGCTTTTTTTATTGTTGGACCAGTATCAAGCTCCAGATCTGCTGACACGATTAATGAATCATGCAGCTCAGATACATATTCGAATGAAGGCCCATGGAGGGGAGTCGAAAACATCATTTTTTAGCATCATGAGGTATCAATTATGAAAAGGTGGCTTTCTTCAATGTCTCTGACGATAAGCATCGTCTTTTGTTTGGTCAGCCCAAGTTGGGCGGTAAGTCTCTCCCTCTCGCCCAGCACTCAAAACATCAATCCCACCCAAATGGGGACAGTAGATCTAGTGGTGGCTGACCTGGGGAATTTCGTCGCACCATCGTTGGGAGCCTTTCTGGTGGAAATCACCTTTGACGATAGCCTTTTAGCCTTTGACTCTGTCTCCTATGGCCCTTCCCTTGGTGATCCTTTTGACACAATTATTTTGACAACTCCTGGTGCAGGAACTGTGTCACTGGATGAATTTTCGTTCTTGTTCGATTTTGAATTGGATGCTCTTCAACCAGATACTTTTTCGTTGGCGACGTTAACCTTCACAGGTCTTGCTCCAGGGAGCAGTGCCCTCGGGTTTGGCACCATTGATTTAAGTGATGCCCTTGGATCAACCATCGTTCCTTCCTCCCTGGACACTGCGAGCATCACGGTCAATGATCCTCAAGTACCCCCGATTCCCGAGCCGGCCACGTTTATCCTGATGGCCACTGGATTAGCGGGAATCGCAGCCTGGAAATTAAAACAGGGAAGAAAAAACAAGCAGATTGCATAACAAGGTTTCAAGAGAGCTTGTGGGTCAACAATAAGTAAGAGAAAAGTTAGCCTGAATCACGGAGATGGGGGCAAACATGAGGAAGAGGAACAGCTGGACATGGGTATGGTTTCTGATGACATCATTATTGCTGTGTACAGTGGCCTTAGCTGCTCAAGGTGATTTTGATGATGATGGCGATGTTGATCGAGATGACATCAACATACTATTGGCGGAGATTCGAAGCCCGGGGCCCCATGATCAAAAATTCGATGTGAACGGGGATGGTCAAGTCAATCGAGCAGATGCACGAACCATTGTGGGTTTATGCACCAGGCCAAGATGTGCCGTGGGAGACACCGACCGAGTTCCCCCTGTTGTTACGCCACCCCAAGATATCACCCTCACAGCAGTAACAGATACCGGTACGCCAGCCAGTAATGCGGTCATTCAAGCCTTCCTCAATAGTGCCACCGCTCAAGATAATGTGGATGGGGACCTTCAACCAACGAATGATGCACCGGCATTCTTCCCGTTAGGAACAACGCCAGTAACCTTTTCGGCAAAAGATAAAGCTGACAACACAGGCACGGCCAAAGCCAATGTGACGATCACAGCTCCATTGGGCGCAAGCCCCCGCGCCATTCCAGATTCCGGCGACGCACCATTGACGGTTCGGTTTATTCCAGAATTCGTGACAGACAATGCCGTTGAGCGCTTCCAATGGGATTTTGATGGAGATGGAAGGTTTGATAGAACGGATGTCATAGGGCTCAATCAAACTTTCATTTACCGGGTTCCCGGAACCTATAACGTCCTGCTGAGAGTGACCGACAGAAATGGCAAACAGACAGACGGCATCGTTGTCGTGAACGTGGGAAATAAGCCTCCTGAGATAACGGCAGAAGCCAACCCGTCAAACGGCCAAATACCGTTAATCGTCAATTTTTTTGCATCGGCCACTGATAATGAAGGTGTCGCACTGTATGAGTGGGATTTCGACGGCGACGGGGTGTTTGATTCCAGTTCACCAACAAGCGGCAATGCAAGCTTTACATACACCGAGACCGGAATTTTTCAAGCGTCAGTCCGGGTAACAGATAGGCTGGGTGCCAGTGCAACACAGTCTTTACCAAACACAGAGGTACGACCGGCTTCACCAGGTACACCGTCTGTCACCGCCGCTGCCAGTCCGACATCGGGCGATGTAGAACTCCGAGTAAACTTCAACGCCACCGCAACAGATCCAGATGGACAACCGTTTACCAATTGGGAATGGGATTTCGAGGGTGATGGAGTGTTTGATTTTAGTTCATCAACCAGTCCACGGACATCTATCACCTATATGGCGCCGGGAACATTCTTTGCCCGTATTCGAGTCACAGCGGCTGACGGGGATACAGCGGAAGATGTTATTCAGATCGTAGCCAGACCGAAACTCAGTCTCAGTATGTCGCAGGACACCATCGACCCCAGTATTGGTGAATCGGTGTCTGTCAGGACTGTGTTAGGCGGGGATACCCGGGTAAGTGTCATCATTGAGAACCGGAGCAATGCTCTCGTTAAAACGCTGTTTCCCTGGGGCGTCCGAAACGCAGGAACCTACGATGATAACTGGTCGGGACTAGATGACGCAGGAAAACAGGTCAAAGAAGGTGATTATTTTGCCGTCTTGTTATCGGAGGTCGATGGCAAAGTAAGCCGTCTTGATTTGCGTGAAACCACAGGAGGACAACGATTTAACCCGCCACGAACGCGACTCCCAACCCGCTTTCAACCGTTCGCAGATAATCCATTATCGATTACCTTTACCCTCAATCGGGCAGCGGAAGTTACGGCATTTATGGGTCGTTTTCGTGCCAATACGCGGCTATTGACATTCTTTGAACGTAAGCCACTGGGACGCGGCAGCCATACAATTGTGTGGAATGGAGTCAACGGGGATGGCCAATTGATCCATCCGCCCTTCAGGGACAGTTTTCTGTTCGGCATATTCGGGTTTACGCTGGCCAATAATGGCGTATACGTCAGAAGCGGTGCACATGTATCAAGCGTGAGCGCAACTCCATCAATTTTAGATCCAAGTGGCCGTGAACCCAGCACAGTGACCTTTGATCTCACGAAAGACGCCGATGTGGAATTAGTGGTGGTTGATGCAGGCACAGGAGGAGAGCTGACACGCATTCGTTATACAGGTCTTTCCGCTGGACAAAATGAAATTCAGTGGGATGGCAAGACAGCCAATGGAGACTTTGCCGCACCAGGTCGCTATCGCTTAGGACTGACGGCCATCGATGCCTTAGGGTTCCGATCCATCACGGTCTACACCGTTCAACGAATCTACTATTAGGGAGAGACTGTCATGAAAGCATTCACGAAACAATATGCAATCATGTTGTGCCTCATATTCTTAGTGCCGGCCATTATCCAGGCACAAACATTGGAAGACTACGTGGCTGCCGACTTCGCAGCTCGTCAAGCTACACTGGACGGAATGGCTGAAAGAGTCAACCTCTTGCGCAGTGATTCTTATACGCCGGAAAAAGAAATGGCCATGGCTCTGGCGAATCAGGAACAAGTGGATAAAGCATACGGCCGATATGGAACCAGTTCTGCGGCCCATACGGTCTATGGCAGTCACTATGCCAAAGAAATTGAACAGTGGGTAGCGGGAAACTCTGATGCGCAATTGCGCTACATAAGTCTTGAACAAGAATTTGAATCGCTCTCTGGCCAGTTAGAAGCATTAAGGAGGGATCCACAGCCATGAGTCATTGGACGCAACCCAAATCATTCTTGAACGTCAAAAGATATGCAGTTGTCCTGATGGCAATCGCCCTCCTGGTTGGGCTTGGTGTTCCCTCACAAGCGTTTCATTTTCCGTGGGACCAAGGACATGACACAACCGATTGGGACGATCCTTCTGACCCTGGGCCTTGTGAAGGTGGTTTTTGTGAGTGTGATACTGGCAACTGCGGAAGCCAAGGGTCTCCAGTTTATCTTGCCACGGGACATTTTATATGGACCGATACCGATATCGTGCTAAAGGGTCGTCCGCCACTGGAAATCTCTCGAACCTATAACTCAAACGATCCTAGGGATGGGTTTTTTGGTAATGGGTGGAGCTTTAGTCATGACCGTGTGCTCAATAAAGTTACACAGGCCGACAGCCAGGGTGTTGAGCAACAACTCTATATTTGGCGGTTGGCGAATGGCAAGCGTTACATTTATAGGGTAGAAACTAATGGTTCAATCACATCTCCACCGGGTGTAATTCAAACTATTGAACCGCAATCTGATGGAAGTGATTGGCTTGTGAGTTTGGATGGTAGTTACGAGGTCTATGCTTTTGGAAAATTAACAGCGGTCGTTGACCGCAACGGCAATACCATTAATTACGAATACAATACCGATGGGACACTCCTTCGCGTTGCTGATACTAATGGTCGCGTGTTTGATTTTGACTTCACTTCGTCAGGACGTATTGCCACAATTACTGATCACGCAAATCGGACATGGAAATACGACTATGATTCCAACGGAACCCTTATTAATGTCACTGACCCTTTAGGCGGGGTTATGACGTATGAATATCAGTCCTATCAGCCTTTGGGGGACGGAAATACGTATTATCAGATTACGAGTATTACAGATCCCACGAATGTGGTGGTGACACGAGTCACCTATAATGGCGATCAAGTGCGAACCTATACGGAAGGTGAAAATATCTTCACGCTTTCCTATAACGCAAGCTCCCGTACTGTGAGCAAAACGGATAGTGTGGGTAGCACTTGGCGCACCACTTATGATGCTGCTGGTTTATTTATAAGCCAAACGGATCCGCTGAATCAGACTGTTCAATACCAGCGTGATGTTAATGGCGTGATTATTGGGGTAGTTGACGAGCTTGGAAATTCATTTAGCGCTTCGTATGATTCAATGACGCGCTTAATAAGTGAAACCGATCCCCGCGGAACCGTTACGTTCGAATACCAAGGCAACTTACCTTGGGCGACAAAGGTAACCAGCAGAAGCGGGCGTATCAGTCAATTGACTTACGATGCCAGGGGGAATCTCTTGACTGTGACCGATCCCTCGAATGCCATAACTCAATTTACTTGGAACGGTAATGGCGATTTAATGTCTACAATCAATGCACTCAATCAACAAACAACGATTACCTCAAATGACAAAGGGTTGCCTTTGCTTGCAACAGATGGATTAAATCGCACGACAAGTTTTAACTATGACAGTCGTGGCAATGTTATTTCTATGAGTAATCCCCAAGGGGAGACCGTTCAATACCAATATGATGACCTTGACCGTCTTACGCGCGAAAGCAATGCGCTGGGCCATATTACTCAATACGACTATGACGCAGCGTCACGTTTGACTCGCATTGTTGCTCCCAATAATCAACAAATTTCATATATCTACGATAATTTTGGACGCTTGAGTCAACGAATCAACTATGATGGCACTCTGCATTCCTATAATTATTATCCTGATAACCTGATTTCTCAGCTAACGCAACCCGCAGGAATCCTAACAGCCTATATCTACGACCTGGCAAAACGACCAACCCAAGTGACGGTTAATGGCGAAGCAACGACATTTAAGTATTCACTGCGCGGTGATTTGATACAGGCCAACAATCTCACTGGTAGTGTGAATATGTCATATGACAATTTTGGACGACTACTGAGCGAAACATTAAATGGTCAAACCATTCAATATGTCTACAATATTGAGGATGAGTTAGAGCAACTGATTAGCCTAGGTTCGACCCAAATTTATAAACATGATAATCGTGGTTTGTTGACTGAAATATCTAAAGCGACAGAAAATTATAACTTTATGTACGACGCACTAGGACGACGGACACGATTAACACAGCCAAATGGTAATGAAGCTTCCTACCAATATAGTGTTGCCGGAAAAATAAACCAGATTAAACATGAAGGTATATTCAATGCGACTTATCAATATCAGTATGATAACGCCAATCGCATCATAGGTTGGACTGGTGATGGTCAGCCGAAAACGTACCAATATGATAGTGCAGGGCGTCTTATACAAGCCGTTGATGATTTTGGCATTAACAATTATGTATATGATGAGTTGGGGAATATTTTAGGGAATGGTCGGGCATATGATGAGGCAAATCGCCTGATTCAGGATGCCGTGACAACCTATGGTTATGACGAGAATGGCAATCTAACTTTGAAACAGGACACCACAACAGGTTCTCGGACGGTTTACACATGGAACTCAAAAAGTCAGCTACTGAAATTAGAACTCTATGCTGCTGTTAATTCAGCAACACCCCTATCCACTACAACCTATACGTATGGTCCATTCAATAGAAGATGGTCAAAGACGACTGATGGAATTACTGAAAGGTACATGTATAGTGGCGATGATCGTATCGGTGTATTAGATGGCTCTGATAACGTAAGTGAATCAGTGACTTTTAGTGGAGTGATAGATGAACCTCTTGGTATGAAAAAAGGTGGGGGTAATTATTTCTTTCATCAGAATCATCAAGCCAGTGTGATGGCATTAACTGATACAACAGGGGTCAAAGCTTCATATCAGTACGATAGTTATGGTCAGACTACTGTAGGTGGAGACGGTAGCTTAAGTGATTTTGGCTATACAGGCAGAGAGAATGACGGCAATGGTTTATATTTCTATAGAGCAAGATATTACGATTCTAATATGAGAAGGTTTATTCAAAGTGATCCGATTGATATTGCAGGCGGACTTAACACTTACGCTTATGTAGGTAATAATCCTGTAAATTTAATAGATCCGACGGGAGAATGCCCGTGGTGTTTAGGCGCTGTTTTCGGAGCAGGTGTGGATATTGCTATTCAACTTGCAATGAATGGAGGAAATTGGAAGTGTATAGATGTTGGCCAGGTGGCTCTTTCTGCTGCGTTAGGGGCTGTAGGTGGTGGCTTTGGTTCAGCAGCCGGAAAACAAGGGTTGACCTCTGCAGCAAGAGGACTCTCAAATTCTGCAAAAGGTCGTGTTGGTGAAGGTCTGTCTACCATAAAGAACTTGGCGCGAGGTAGTAGAAGAGTAGGCACACAAGTCAGAGTCCCAGGACAAACTACTATCGCAGATAGTGCTTGGGTTGGGCGTGATGGTACTAGATACTATGTAGAGTCTAAGTTTGGTACTTCTGGATTAACTAGAGCTCAACGTGCTGCGCAACAGACGCTGGGAGACTCTTACAGAGTTGAAAAATGGACCTATCCTTGGATTGGCGATGTTGGAGCTAATGTAGGTGCCGCAGCTGGTGGAGCTGGGGCTGGCGCAGGAGTAGGTGGGGCAGCGGGGAGTAATTGTGGATGTGAATAACGATGAGAGCAATAGACATTCAAGTAATGAAAGATCGAAAGAGGGATTAAAGCAGTTGTTGTGTTCTGATCTGAAAAATCGATTAATACCAGTTTTTATTAACGAGGGCTTTGAAGTATTTACGCTAACGCCAGAAGAACAAAAAAGTCCCGAAATGAGAACAGCTTTTCCTTTGGGGCGATTAAAGAGATGGAAAGATAAGCAGTTAGAGATTGTGGAACTTCAATTTGATAGATGTGGTAAAGCTAAGTTTGTTATTAATTTTGGAGTAGCACCAGAAGAAGGTGTAACCCTTCCTTGGACTCATATTGATCAAGAGTATGCTGACGTATCTTCTCTTTCAGAAGCCTATCGCTTGTTTAGCAATTCCGTCTGGACCGGGTGGTTCGAAATTGGTTGGCTTCTAAAAAAAAATGAAACCAACATCAAATTAATAGTCAATCAAGCAATCGCTCTCATTCCGGAAATAGAAATATGGTTTTCGACAGGTGCTGTCGGAAAACATATGCGGAAGTTTGGCTTTACCCAATAGTTGGTTTTTGAATGAGCAGAGAGCTCGGGTTAACAAATGAATCTGACTGCAAGAATCTCTTCATCAAAATGGGGAATTAAATGCACCTTTGAGGAATTAATGTTATTGCTCCTTGTGTTTGTTTCGTTTTCTTCGTTTTTTGTTTTTCCCGTGTATGCAGAAAAAAGGTCTCAAAATATCTCTTTTGTTGGACTGATGAATGACAAGTGGCAGTTTTATATGGAGATACAGTCTAATCTACAAGAAGTACGAACTTTGTTTGAACCTCGGACCCCAACCTTTAATCTTAAAAATGGGAGGTTCGCTTATATTGCGCCAGATGGAAGTTTGTATGAACAAAGCTTAAAAAATAAGAAAGAAAAGCTTCTGCTTCAGGCCGATAGAGGGCATGCGTATACTCAACCGGCTTATGACTCCACTGGCAATCAATTGTATGTTGTGGCACTCAAGGAGGGCGCGAGTGTCGATACCGACATTTTAGTATTTGACAAATCGCGTAAAAACCCAAAAGTTATTGTTAGGCAGCGCTCAGCGCAATTTGAGCCGACTGCCCCTACGACGAAAGATCTGTTTTATTCGAATGTGTTGTGCACTGTGGGGTGTGGAAAGATTATTCAAGAAATTTGGCATATGGATGTCGTAAGTGGAGAAGCTAAGCAGGTGACAATGGTGAACAGTATTGCGCGGCAACCAGTTGTTTCTCATGATGGAACATGGTTGTACTTCTCCTCGAACAAAAGTGGGCCATACCATATCTGGCGGATGAACTTGAAAACACAGAAATATGAAGAACTGACCCAGGGGAATGTGACGGATATCAGTCCGGCGCTCGATAAGGATGATACTCTCTATTTTATTCGGCGTTCGCCTGAAGGCGTACAACTGATGCATCGCAAGGCTGAAGGTGCCTTAGTCTCTATGACTCTGCCGGAAGGTGTGAGTGATATACGTGATCTTGCCATCAGTCACTAATGGTTATTAAGACACTAAAAGTGGGGACGTTAGTCGTTCTCCTCCTCTCGTTCCCTGGTCTGGCATTAGGTTTTGTCACTTTCGATACATATACGAAGACTGAGTTTTCTCCCTACCATAACGAATCTTTCCCGATTCCTATCACGCTTCAAGACAAAGCTACCGTCACGGTCAGGCTTTATACTGCTGACGGTGATCTAGTCCGCTCCATATCAGGCAACAAAGCCCTAAAGAAGGGCAACCAGACCCTCATGTGGGATGGCAAGGATGATCAGGGCAATGTGGTACCGGATGAGGCTTATGTAGCCGTATTGAAGGCTATTACATCTAACGGAAAAACATTTCGGGTTGATCCACGTGAGAACACGGGTGGAGAGGTGGTCGAGAATCTACAGGTGCGCATCACCAGTGATAAGCAAATTTCTTATGTGTTACCAGCCTCTTGCCGTGTATTGATTCGCGCCGGAATAAAAGGCGGTCCGATGATGCGGTCGTTGGCAAGTTGGGAACCACACAGCGCGGGTAAGAATATTCAGCGGTGGGACGGGATGGACGAGAGCCGCCTGCTCGACCTGCGCAATGAAAAAGGTCTGAGCGTCTTGGTGACTGCATTTCAATTGCCTGCTTTCTCCATCATCACAATTGGCAATAAAGGCACGACATATGCAGACTACCGCAAGAAGCGTGGCTGGCCGGACAGAGTTCTGAATCAGGAAAATTTAGCCTTGACCAGAGGTGACATGCGTATTGCTCGTGAATATTATGTCTCTCCTTCCGAGGCCAGAGACCCTCAAGTTCAGATCAGTTTATCCGGTGAACATAAGAAGAATGGAAAAGGTTTGCCAGTGCTTAAACTGGACCAATCCGTTCGGGTTAAGGTTGACGTGGATGAACAAGATCGGTGGCTTCTGGATCAGAGTTTGTATGAAGTGGCTTTTTTTGTTGATCATGAATTTGTCTCGGAAGAAGAACAGGGTTATTTGCCGTTGACCTGGTTGTGGAAGGTTAATCAATTGAAAGAGGGTCAGCATGTGTTGACCGTCAATATCTCCGGCTTTACCGGTAAAGTCGGTGTGGTTTCGACGCTCTTTGAAGTTGAAAAATGAACGCGATAAACTATGCACCGAAGAACCTGCCAATCTCCTTTTCTGATATTCACCATAGCTATCTTGGTTTTGGTGAATGGAAGTGTCTTCGCAGATAAACCGTCGGAATATGTCACGTGGACAGGGATCGGACCGGACAAATGGGCATCAGCCTGGTTGATCCATCGTCATCTTGATCCTGGTGCGAAGATCCGTGTCGTCGAGACGGGGACAACACCCACCACGGGTGTTTCGTTTGATATTCCAGGTATCGAGCCATATTTTCGTGATAGCCAACGCACGACGTTTGAGAGTCTGTTGTCTGGGTTTAAGGTACAGAACTCCCTATTAATTGATATTGGCCAAATTGTGCATGACATTGAAGTGAACTTTTGGGGAGGAAAACAGTCTGAAGCCTCGCCTTTTGTGGAACATGCCTTTCGAGGGCTGCAATTAACTTACGGAAGAGAAAGTGTGCCGCAAAGCTGTTATTTTCAGTTATTTGATGCTTTGCTTCACTTTCTCGAGCAGAATCCAGAAACCCATAGAAAGTCGGCACTTGAGCAGGCTCTTGCACACAATCGCCAATGTGGATCGGTAAAGAATAGTACGACTGATTTGGATAAAAAGTATGTGGCGGAATGGCATCCCAGGGAACTCTTACGATTTATTGGGGCGGGGGACAAAGTGGTGTTTATTGATACTCGCGAAATAGATGAGTTCGAGGAGGGTCATATCCCTGGTTCCATTAACATCAGGCTTCGAGATATTGGTCGTGCGTTGCCTCCTGAGGTCCAGGGTGCTGATGTTGTCGTCCCTTACTGCGTGAAAGATTTTCGTGCATTTGAGGTGGCTAAGCGATTGAAAGAGTTGGGAGTCACAAACGTTGGATTAATGAACCCTTGGGGCATCAGTGGTTGGAATGCTATTGGCCTGCCTGTGGCTGGAACACGTGGGTTGCAAGAGGCCGAGGCGATGCAAAAGCTCGAAATGTGCATTAACAATCCCACGACGTGCATGAAAGATGTCTGAGGCAATCCAGCAAAGTCCAACTTTCAGTCGAATCAATGTCGGAATGTTCTGTCTTGCGCTAGTAGCCGGGCCAGGATTTGTTTGGTTGCAGTCGGTTGGAGACCTCAGCATCTATATCAAATATGAGACGCCTCCCGGCCAAGTCCCTTACATTTTCTCAAAACTTGCTGGGATGTACGCTGTGTTTCTGCTATGGCTGCAAGTGGTTTTTGCCCTTATTCAGAAATCACCTATTGGAGAAAAGATCGCATTCTGGAATTTATCACTTCATCGTACTCTAGGATACCTTAGTGCTGGCCTTCTTGTTTTACATGCGTCGCTATATGTGGCAGCAGCATCACTTCGCACTAACCACTTAGCCTTCAATGTGCTCTTACCTGATTTTAGCCAAGGATTCTATGCATTTGCCGTATCATTAGGGGTCCTGGCCTTCTACGGTATGGCAGTAGTCATTATTGCTGGTCACGTCAGACAGCGTGGTATTGAGAAAGCAAAGTGGCTGCATCGGATATCGATCCTCGTGTTGGTATCGACACTAGCCCATTGCCTCTTAATCGGCACAGAGACGCGCTATGTTCTCATGATGACAATCTATGTCTTTATGATATGCACCTTACTCGCTGCGCTTGTCTATAGAAGCTGGAGTCGCTCATCTAATGAAAGCCGCTTGGTTGATCTAGTCCCAACTCAATATCAGGCCAAATAATATGGTTTCGCTCAAAACCATATGGTCAGAGCTGCCTCTGATGAGTTACTACTGAGCCCTGTCTACACCCGTATGGTCAAAAAACTCATGCGGCCTCGCGGGCGTAGTATTTCAATAGGCCTCCTAATCTTTTGTGAGAGCGAATAGGGTGAGTCCTCCAGTCTGCTTTTCTCGGTTTTGGCAGGAGTAGTTCATTGCCTTTTCCCTGGTGGGGGCGTTCGTGATGATAATGGGTGACATATTCCTGGAGGACTTTCCGCAGGGCGCCTTCCCCAAAGAGGATGAGTTGAGACAAGGCTTCTTCCTTGACGGATCTCACCCAGCGTTCGGCATGGGCATTCAAGTTCGGACTGCGCGGGGGAAGTTTGATGGGAGTCACACCAGCTGCGTCCAGGATCTCTTGCCAACTGGAGCAGAATTTCGCATCACGGTCATGGATCAAGTATTGGCCTTGAGTCAGGAATCCCCACTCCGGCATCGTTGAATTCCTTGTGATCTGTTTCATCCAGGCTTCATTGGGATGTGGTGTCAGGCCAGCAAGGTGCACCGTCCTGGTTCTCACCTGGATATAGAACAGGATGTAATAGGTCACCAAGCCACTCTTCGTCCAGACTTCCGCGGTAAAGAAATCGGTGGCAACCAAGATGTCCAGATGGGCGCGAATGAATTCGCGCCAGGTAGTCGTCTTGCGGCGTGTCGGAGCCGGGAGGAGGTTATGCCGCTTCAAGATATTGCCGACGGTCTGGTGGCTCACCGTATACCCCACATGCTTCAGTGCTCCAATAATGCGCGTATAGCCCCACTGTCGATTCTCTTTGGCAAACCGGACGACTAAATCCTCGATGGCTTGAGCGATGGGAGGTCGTCCTGGAGCTCGCGGGGACATCGAGCTCTCAAACTTTTTGGCGATCAATTTCCGATGCCAGGCAAGCAATGTCTCAGGTTTGACCACGGACACTACGTCTGCCAGCGCTTTCTTCCCCAGCTGTTTGCCCAGAGTCGCGAGCGTGATACGTTCGCCGTTGGTCAACCGTATCCGTCCTGTGATTTGGTTCCGCAGAATGCGGTTTTCCGCGACCAGATAATCGTTCCGCATCAAGAGTTCTTGATCAACCGTTCCTGTGATATAGGCGAGTACCGTTTTCCACTCCATAGCTCCTCCACGTGGATATCCTAAAGTTCATCTTGGAGAGAAGTATCAGGGAGCGGGAAGGGAAGCGACAAGTGTGGGCGAAGTGTTAATGTATTGGGGGAAATTCTAAAGAAACAACACGTTCGAATTATTTGACCACGGGCAGGGCTATTCTCAGCGGTAGGAAGGGAAGGCCATTCCCTTCCTACCGCAAGAAAATACTAATCAATTCCAATCCTTTTCTAAGGTAAAGTGGAATCGAAGTTTTGCCCGTCGTCTACGGCTCCGGATTGCCGACTTTTGGGAACGGAAACTTCTATCGTTCCATCGCAATTCTCAAATCCGTCACTGGCTGTGAAGTAAATTACATATACTCGACCATTTCCTTTGGAATCTCGTTCCAATCGGAGTAACACAGAATCCGTGGGACTCCCTGACTGAATTACGGCATCTGGGCTGGAGTCGCCGTTACTTAACCCACTGACCGGTTCATCTTGAGTCACACCATTCACTGTAACGAAAATCCCGTCACCTTCGGGATCAGCGAGACTTTGGATTTGAACCGGTTCCATTTTATGAGTCGGAGGCCAACCGAGTTCCAAGCTTGCCGTGGCTGCCTGACATGTTGGAGGATCATTGATATTGGCAATATGAATATTCACTTCATCTGGAAGCGAAGAAAGGGGATTCACTGAATCATCATCACTGACGATTAATTGAAAAGTTAAATCTTCTCCTCCGGCCCCTACATTGGGAGCTGTAAAGGTAGGATTGGAAGATGTTGCGGAACTTAAGGCTACTGAGGTCCCCCCAATTTGCATCCATTGAAATGAAATCGTGTCTCCTCCATCAGGATCGAAACTTCCACTTCCGTTCAATGTCACGAGGTTCCCTTCATCTTTGATTTGGTCAGGACCAGCATCGCCAATAGGTTGACTATTGGCCACCATCGTGACGGCAACTGTATCTGGTTGAGCCGAATCAGTCCCTGGCGACAGGCTACTGGATTCCTTCCCATCTGATACCTGTAATTTGAACACAAGAACATCTCCAACAGCGTTCGGAGCAGTAAACGTCGGTTGTTGAGCGGTCCCATCTGATAGAGTGACGAGAGTTCCACTCGCTTGAGTCCATTGATAACTAATGGGATCACTTTCATTATCAAAACTGTTACTTCCATCCAAAACTACGGTCGCTCCTGGCTTAATCGTACTGTCATTCCCCGCATCTGCCTCAGGGGGGGTGTTAATATTCCCTACTACAATGTCCACATAGTCTGGATCACTAAATGATGTCCCGTCATCCACAACCAGTTTAAACGTAAGCGTTTGGTTCGATGAAATATACGGAGCCAAAAAAGTGGGGGTGGCGGTACCAGGATTATTTATTAGCACGCCAGGGCCACCCACTTGTGTCCAAGCAAAATTCAATGGATCATTTTGAGGATCGGAACTACCAGTTCCATCTAGTTGAACGAGGACTCCCTCATTAACGGTCTGGTCCGGACCGGCATGGGCAAAAGGGATGAGATTCTGCTCAATTTTGGCTACAAAGGTATTAATGCCCACACCTAGGGCGTTTTGTTGAAATGCATTGGGAGTAGTCGGAAAATCCAAAGACCTAGTGACCCCCAAGACATAAATATTGTCAGCGGCATCCAACCCAATCCCATTTCCAGAGTCACCGAGGCTTCCCCCAAGCAGAGTAGAGAAAAGGATGGTCCCACTTCCAGGATCAATTTTTGTGACAAAGGCCTCTTGCCCACTACCCGATGATCCAGAAAGAGGATCAACCGTGGGAAAATTTGGAGAATTTGTAGCGCCTGTCACGTAAACCGCCCCAGACGGGTCGGTTGTGAGTTGGTCAATACTATCGGTGGAAATTCCTCCCAAATAGCTTGAGAAAATCAGCGTACTCCCTGATGCATTGAGTTTTGTTATAAAGGCGTCAGATGGGCCATCGAGTGTTTGTTTATGGGCATTGGCTGAAGTGGGGAAATTCGTGGACTGTGTAACTCCTGCTACAAGGATATTACCCCCTCCATCCAGGCTGATGTCTCGGCTGTCATCTGTTCCAGTCCCCCCCAGAAAGGTAGAAAAAACGAGACCGGTTCCTGTGGGATTTAGGACTGTCACGAAAGCATCGGCGGAGCCGGCTATCATCCCTTGGTATGCATTGGCGATGGGCCAGTCGGAGGAAAAGGTTAATCCTGTAATATACGCATTCCCATTTCCGTCAATGGCAATACTGCTAACTGAATCGGCATCAAGTGCACCAACGTAGGTTGAATAAATGAGTGAGGTTCCCGTGGGAGCAAACTTGGTGACGAAGCCATCTCTTGCATCGTTATGAGATTCCTGAAACGCCCCTGGGGTTACTGGAAAATTAAAAGAATCAGTAAACCCCGTCACATAAGCGTGGTTAGTTCCATCAACAACAACCGCGAGACCTTCATCAAGACCATTCCCGGTTCCACCTCCCAGGTAAGTGGAGAAAACTAGAGCTGAGCCGGTGGGATTGATTTTCGTTAAGAAAGCGTCAAAAGCTCCTCCTCCTTTTGAACTCTGAAAAGCATTCTGGACGGGAAAGTTTGTTGATACGACTCCCCCAACAATATACGCATTACCGGTAGAGTCGATAGTTACTGCACTGGGGAATTCATCACCACTACCTCCTAGATAGGTCGAATAGATCAAGCCAGTTCCAGAGGGGTTAAATTTCGTTATAAAGGCATCCAAATTTCCCCCATTTGTCGTTTGAATGGCACCCTGGATGGGGAAATCTAGTGAGGTAGTATAGCCCGTCACATAGGCATGGCCCTGTGCATCCACAGCCATACCTCGATTGGGTTTATCGTCATTGGTCCCACTGAGGTAGGTGGCATAGCTCAATATCGGGTCGATAACGAGTGGAATCTGGGAATTATATTTCCCAACTTGAAAGGCAACCTGGTTTTTGGATTTAAGAACATAGCTACCTGAAATAGGTTGCCGGACACCGTGGATTTCTTGATAAACCTTAGGCTTATGTTGACGCAAAGTTTCTTTGCCAACATAGAGAACCAGATTCCCTTGTTTATCTAGATCCATGTTATCGATGCCCTGAAAGGCCAAGGTGATCTGTTTTGGATCAGCCCCAGGTTTGAGGATGAAATCATATTCCAGTTGCCGCTGATTGCCGTAATACATTAAATCAATCCCAGGGTAAATATTAGAGTATTCCACCTTCGAATAGGTTGGAATATCCGTTTGCCATTTCTTGGGATCATTCCCTGTAAAGTAATTGGCCTTTCCCGGCAATTCATCTTTACCCATGATTTTGGAATGTTCATTTGCATTCACTAAAGACATCCGAACCACGACAGACCGATTCGGGTCCGTCAATTTCTGATTTTTCTGAAGGGCGTCTGTGGGCATTCTCACATCAGGTAATTGTTTTGTTGCTTGCATAGATAACACTGCCTCTGAGGAGTTTAAAAACAGAGTATACCCGGATCCGCGAGAGATAAAATTCACAGAATTCTCGACCTGTCCGCGATTGGCTTCAAAACTTAAGGGGACTTGCAGAAAAGACCGCATCGGGTTGGACGTCTCTTTGGTTGTAGAGTCCCCGAAGTTTTTTTGATATGCAGGCACACCTATTGGAATGCTGAGCAAAAGGAGTATTACCACAATAAAAATATTCAAGGAATAACGACTCATTTCATCCCTCCATTTATAAATTAAAGGTAGGCAGGAAAAGTCCTGGATCTTATTTTGGAATGTTCTCTGATCGATTGGAGATACTCAAAAAGAAATTCATCGAATTCTTTGAAGAATGCTGTGTGTGCTTTTAGACCAAATTTGAGACTCAGGATGGTGCTTAAGTCTTTCTTCTTGCCCCCATTTGGAGATATTCCAGCAGAAGGCTTGAATTAAATCAAGTGTAAGCTTTCCGTATGGTCAAAAAATGATACGGTCTCGTAGGAGTAGCCATGAAGTATTTCTCCCAGTCTTTTGCAACAGCGAAGGGAGTGGGTGTCTCAGTTATTATTTCCCCGTGTTCGGCTACATTTCCGGCCCGTAGTCCTGATCTTTCGTCTTTCCCTTTACCAGTAATTGATCTTTTCTCTTCTCCTGAGGCTCTACTCCTCTCTCCCTAAAGCGCGCCATGTCTTGTTTGAGTTGAAGCTTTTGAACATGGTGTTCCTGCTTCAACGCATGGAACTCTTGCTGCAACGTGTGTCTTTCTGCGAGTTGTCGGTTGATGAAGCTCTGTTTCTCATCACGGTCACGCAGGCGACAGCTCTCTGTCTCTTGTTCATTCTGGGCTTTGATCTTCTGATGTTTCCCCGTTAAACGGAACCAAATACCTTTGAGCCCTCGTGGTAACCGCTGGGAACGGCCTCTCGTTTCTTCCTCCCATCGGGTTGTCTGCTTGGCTTGGAAAGCCCGGCGCTCTTTCCTGTGAGCGTTAACCAGGACTCGATTTCTCTGAATCAATGGCTCCAAAGCGATTTCAGCTTCCTTCTTCGTCTGCTTCACAAATTCCCAGAGGTGGGTAGTCATCTGTTCGGCCATGTCTCTTTTGACGGCCTCAATCGTTGGGAGTGCGTCAGGATTGCCAAGACGGTCTTTCAGTTGTTTGGTTTGCAGACCAGTCCATCGACTCAAAGAAAAGACTTCTCCTTGATAGTTCACGGCTACAAAACCTCGCCTGTCTCCTTTCGCTAAGCCATACCCGTATTCTTTTAAGGCATCCGCAAAGGATTCAGCGCTATCCGAAACCATCCAGCAGTCTTGAAAATGTTGTTTGAGGATTTTCGGGTCAGCATCAAGGCGTTTCGCTTGTTGCCATTCCGCTAATGTGTAATTGAGCGGGTTGCGGTCTTCCTTATTCAGGAATCCTCGGGGCATCTGCCAGCCATACTTAAAATAGAGTTGTTTCGACACATCCTGAAGCTTCATTTTGAAATACGGTAAATTAATGGCCTTCATCTCATGAAGATCAATCCGTGACCAGACCGCATGGCAGTGCCGTCGACCTTCTTTCTCATGAAAGACAATGGCTCTGGGCTGATCGACCAGCCCTGTTTTCTGCTCAATATCCGAAATGGCCTTTTCAAAGTATTCAATCGGGACTTGTTCTGTTACTGGTGGGTTTAAACTGACTGAGAACATGAATTGGTGGCATTTTGTCCCCCGACTCACGGCATAGATCTCATTCAAGGCCCCATGGAGATCATCCGCGACAAAACCACTGAGCTCATGAATTTCCACATGTTCATTTTCTTCTGTTTTGAGGAGATGGGAAGCCAGTTGTGTGGCTCCTCCACGTTGTGCGCCTTTAAGAATCATGACGGTTCTCCGGTATGAGGCCCAACGCGCCCATCAGGACATGGCGCATCCATCGAATATCCGAACAGGCATGTTTGAGGGCCTGTTCGGTATCCGGTGTGACTTCAAGTGAGCCACTATTGGCAGCCTTTGCCAGTTGGTTCAGGTTATTGGCCAGGTGGGAGCGACCTAGTTCGCCTAGGACCTGAGCTAGGGCTTGATGGTCTTTGACTGGATGTTTGCTGCGGGTACGTCGTGGAGGCAGGGACTCATCGAAAAGACGAGACCGAATATAGGCTCCTAACGACAGTCCCACCGCATCCTTTTCCAGCTGCGCACGTTCCTCGGATGTGAGGCGCAGGGAAAACGGAGGGATGGGCTTGTTGTCTGTGGAGCGCATATCTTTCGTTTCTGATTAAATGACAATACAATGCGAGACCCTGGTTGCTGGGAAATAGACTCGGGGTCGCGTTGGTTGTTGGTGTGGTTAAGAAACAGCGGATGACGGTATTTGGCGAGTCATGAATCCAGCTGTTTCAAGGGGTTACCCATCATGAAGGGGAGGGTATGTTATAAAGAGAGGTATTCTGGAGAACGGCATTCCATTCTTCTAAAATATGGAACAAGTGGTTCGAACTTTTTCCTCGAGGGCGCACCATTTCTGCTTTACGCTGACCCTTCCATTCATTCATCCGACTTGAAATAGTTGAACATCTTCGTCCTCGCGGGCACTGGTTGCCTCGGTATTTCTGAGCGTACAGCATAGAAGAAGTGGCCGTTTATTTTCATCGGGATGGTTCCACCTTCAGTCGGCAGATTGGTGAAATCGATGTTGCCATGAGGGGGCGAAAGGGGGCTATGCCTCAGCTGAACACATAGATTTGCGAACTTACGCAGGCCTGACCCTATTAGTTGACCTTATTTTTCTCTCAATAAAAATATTCCAGAAAGGCGAGAGAAAGAGTCATGCGAAATGGGGGAGATCCACGCCATTCCGATGGTTAGAGGCCTGTCTCATCGCTATACTCGACGCGTGGGATGGAGGCCTAGGTGGCCCTTTGAAGACATTGGATAGATACATAGAGGGGACACGTATAGCATGAGGACTTCGTCGTCATTTGAGGAAGATCGTTGAATCAATAGAAGGGGGCATCCTACTCTTTGGGATTTAATTTCAGTGTGGCCTTCACCAAATAAGATGAAGGGCGAGGACTCCCCAAAAAGCTGTCAGAGTTCCGATCATTAATAGTACCCAGTCCATAATTGTGTCCTCCTTGTTCCTTAGTCGTCCTCTTGCTGGTCTTGGTTCATATGAGAGCAAGCTTAGTGCCATTTAATGCACCGTCAGGACTATCCCACTGCGATTCTGTAACTTGTTGGATTGATTAAACAAAAACAGGAAGATGGGGAAGGCAGGGAGGGAGGGTTCTGTCTCACCATGAACGGCGAATGGGAAAATATCGAAACTGATACACAATCGTATCTTTTTCGATACGAAATGGAGGTGAGGAACTATGAGTTATATGAGGAGTCTTCATCAGGGAATAGACACGTGAATGACATATATATGCGAAAGGGGAAAGATCTGGAAACACCACGACCCTGTAATGAGTTCAAAGCTCAGGGGCCGAAATTATCTTAGCGAGGTCTTTTTTCTCGCCAAGATTGTCCCTTCTCTTTATTCATTAGTCTTGAAATACTTGAATGTTTTCGTCTTCACAGCACCCTTTCCAATAACCTTTGCCGACTCAAGTGCTCATGAAGCTGTCGATTGCTCGGGCTCCTGCGCGTGGTCCGTCGAACTTTTCTATGACTGCCTGCTGCTGCCGGGCGCCCTCTCGGTAAATCTTGTTGTCCAGGACTTCCTTCACGGCTTGTTCCAGGTGTTCGGGTCGAAAGCGCAGGTCGCTGAGGTGAATCCCTGCTCCAAGTGCCACGACTCGGTCAAGATTAAACTCTTGGTCATGCATCGTTGGAATGCCGATGATGGGTACGCCGTGGCTCAGCGCTTGATAGATCGTGCCGTTTCCGCCCTGACAGACGACAACGTCACTCTTCTCCATTAGTGCACTGCCCGGCGCGTAGTCCACCGCGAAGAAGTTGTCGGGCAACTTGTCGAATTGCGTCATGCCTGCGGTGGTCATGACGCCCTGATAGTCGGAATTGCCGAACAACTCGACAGCCAGCTCGAAGAAGTGTGGGTAGCCGGTGCTGCCCATTGTGAAGTAGATCGTTGGTCGGTCTGGGTCGAGGTGCTCTAGCCACGGCGGCGGTGAAATGTTTGGCTCCCACACGATCGGGCCAATGTACTGGAAGGAGTCTGGTAGGTTTTCAGTGGGGCCGTGGTCTGGGGTGTCGACAATCAGATTGAGATCGCCGCGCCACACGTCCCATATGTTGTGGCGTGGTGCCAAGTCGCGCTCGCGTCGGTACCTGCGGAATGGGCGGCTGTCTAGGCGGAGGATGGCACTCTTGATCCTGGGAAGTAGGTGGGTGGTCAATCGTTGTCCAAGCGCTCGGGTGACCCAGAGATGCTCTGGCGCTCGGACTTGAGCCGAGTAGTAATCAGTCCAAGCCGCGTTCAGAATCACGGCCAATGGGATTTTCGCTAGTTCGCAAGAGGTGCTGAGTGACAGTCGGAAGTCGCCGAGCACCAGGTCGGGTTTCTCTTGCGTGAAGACCTCAAGATCCGCTTCTACATGGGCAGCGAGGGTCGGGTAGTCCCACCAGTTTGCTCGCCCCGACCGCGAGCAACGCATGACGTGGTCAGGGTTGTGGGTGAGGGCCGGATGGACCTCGAATCCGCACTCCCTCGGCAGTCGCATGTATTCCCCGTCACCGGCGAAGACGATCTGATAGCCGCCCAGCTCACGCAGTGCCTTGGCGATCTCTAGCGGTCGCGATACGTGCGAGAGCCAATTGCCATCCGGCATCACCACAATTTTACGCATTGGATTCCTCCCAATCGCTGTCTTGATGATAACCGGACAAGTGCCATGGGAATAGGCAATTCAAAAGGCGTTCTTGTCTAGGCGAGCACGTATGAAGAAATTGTCGAAGCGGAAATTCTTCCCTTCTGCCGTTTGAAAATCGCTGTTCTTTTCATTCATTCATCTGCTTGGGATGACAGGCATTGTTCTCCCAATCCAGGTATCTCTTTCAGTCAGGACGACTCCACTAGAATGGTCTCAGACGACGTTTTTCAGCGTGAAGAGAATGCCTCGACGATTTGATGATCTGGAACAACACATAATTTCAGCAGGTTTTACGAACCTTTGGGGTCGACAACCTGGAGTGCTGGACTCATTTTTCTCTTCATAAGGATGTAGGTGGAAAACGAGAGAAAGAGTCACAAGATTTTGAGAAGATGTATGCCATTCCGATGGTCGGAGGTCTTTATTCTGAATGAAACCTGGCACTCGACGTGAAGAGCATATGCCATTTAAAGACGATAAAGGAAAATATCGTAGGGATAGAAGTGGCTATTGGACGGCTTGGAGGGTGATTATTAGGGTACGTTTTCTGTTGTTTCGACGAACGCCTAATTGAATCTGATCGCCGATATTGTGGCGATCTAAGATGGTTGCCAGGTCATCAAATTTTTTCACTGGATCGCCATCAATTGAGATAATGATGTCGCCTAAACGAATTTTTCCAGATCGAAGCTCTTCTAGGCTTTTCAACCCGGCTTTGGCTGCTACACTTCCTGGTTGAATGCGGGCGATGACGATTCCACTAATTCCCCATCGGTTGGCAATGGAATCGGGAATGAGGGAAATCCCTAATCCTGGGCGGATGACTTTCCCATATTGAATAAGTTGCGGCACGATGCGTTTGACGATGCCGACTGGGACAGCAAAGCCAATGCCAGCATAGGCTCCACTGGGGCTGATGATCTGCGTGTTCACGCCGATCAATTTTCCTGAACTATTGAGGAGTGGTCCGCCGGAATTACCAGGATTGATGGCGGCATCTGTTTGGATGGCGCCTTCTATGGTGCGGTCATTGACCGATTTAATGGAGCGCCCTAGGGCACTGACGACTCCTGTCGTTAAGGTGTGATCCAAGCCAAAGGGGTTGCCAATGGCTAGGACGTGCTGGCCGACCAGCAGATCTGTTGAATTGCCAATGGAAAGAGGATTGAGTTGTTTCCTCGAAGCTTTGATTTGTAAGACGGCCAAGTCATGATCAGGATCCACGCCGATCACTTGTGCATCATGGGTTGACTGGTCATCTAACACGACTTGAATTGAGTGGGCTCCATAGACGACATGAAAATTTGTGACGATGTGCCCCTGGGTGTTCCAGATAAATCCTGAGCCTGATCCCTGAGGGACCTCGAAGGTATTCAGAGACCAGAAGTCACGCCGAACGGTGGTGTTTGTAATATATACGACTGACTTCGCGGCTTGCTCGAAGACCGCGATGGTATTGAGTTCTTCCTTGCTGAGGGATTGATTGGCGCTTAGATGGAGAAAAGAGGGCGGTGTGTGGTTGGGTAACGAAGGGGCTTGGGCTTTGGCGGGGAGACCTGGGAGAAGGGACAACATTCCGATGAGCAAGATCCTGGTAGAATGGTGCATCAGTCGGTAAATCATATTAGTGATGGCCTTAACTTTTAACGGCCTATAGGAAATATTGATGTGTTGTTACCGACATGATGTTTACTCACCCATGATTTGTACGATGAGCTCTCGTGTTCGAGCACGGGTGTCAAAGTCGATGATGACAATCTGTTGCCATGTGCCCAATGTGAGGACCCCTTGGATGATAGGAATGGTGAGCGACGGTCCCTGTAATTGTCCTCGCAAATGTGAATGCCCGTTGTCTTCGCCTTGATTACGAGTGTTATGTTGCCAATCTGGCTTGGCTGGAATGGTTGCATTCCAAAAGTTCTGTGTGTCGGCTCGAATACCTGGCTCGTCTTCGACAATCATCACGCTGGCAGTCGTGTGCTTCACAAAGAGGGTGAAGGTGCCGTTTCGAATGCCTGACTTGTTGAGGATGTCGTTCATGGATGATGTGAGATTCTCCATCTGAGAATCTCCCTTCATGGCGACTTCGAATGAATGCGAGAAAATATTCATGGATCGCCTAGACTGAAACTGTGGTGAGGAACTGTTGCTCGGCTCGGGATAATTTCCCCCCACGCGCTTGTCGGAGGATTGACGTGAAACAACCTTCACGAGTCAAACGACAAATTGTGCGGAACACCTCTGGGCTGACAATTTTTTGTTTGGTGAGTTGTCGAAGATAGGTGAACGCGGCTTGAAAGCTTTCTTCGGAACGTGCGTAATAATCCTTCCCACGGCGGTGGTTACTATAGGCTTCGAGTTGTTCGCAGGCCACGAGAATTTCTCCGAGTTGATGCGTCCAGTCTGGTGCGGTGTCTAATTTTTCTGGGTAATAATAATACAGCATAATTCGTTCCATCCAGGGTGCCCATTCTATTTCAAGAATGTGCAAAGTGGTCTTGACTGGACGGAGACATTTTTTGAGGCGGCGAGCAAACCCTAATCGCATCGCAATGTGGTCTTTAACCGCTGGGGTGAGTTTCATCCCTTGGTTGTGGAGTTCGCTTTTATATCGCGCCATAAAGGTTTGTGCTTCTTGCCCATAAGGCGTCTCGGGATGCTTGGCTCTCCATTCACGTGGTCGAGTTGGAATGCCTTCTTGCTTGGCCCAGGACCAGATTTTTCCGAACAACTTCGCATCAAGTCCAGCTCGCCCCATATCATGGAGTAAACAGGCGGTTTCAAATTGCTTGAGTCGTGGGAGTGGATGCCCGAGTTCTGATGCGACGGGCACACACAAGCGGGCCGTGCGATGAGCATGGGCCTTATCATATCCTGCCAATAACTTTTCAGGATTATCAGGATGAGGGACATCATACAACTTGAGAAGTGATGAGACCTGGAGTCGTGTGAGGAATGTGTGATATGGCTTCAAGGCAAATGGGGTATAATTGGTGACTGGCGGAAAAGAATGCGTACTCAATAATTGGTCTGGGATTTTGCTGTAAGACGTTGGAGAATATCGTACATTTATAGAAAGGGTCAAGAAAGGTTTTTGCGCGATAATGGCTTGTTCCCTATTCTCTCCGTTATTGTAGATCCATCTATTTGTACAATGTCCCTTGGCGGTTTTTTGAAATTATATTCTAGCCCACCTTCTTACATTTCTCCTCAATTCTAGTAACATGTTTATGTTGGGAGCATTCTTGCCGCTTTCGCATCACTGACAGATGATCATGCTTTTTTGCCATTCTTCAGAGGAATAATTGACGTGCGCGCTGCTGGCAAAAAAATCATACTATGGGGCGGACTTGGCGCTTTTGTCTTTGCGGCCTTGTTAATTATTCTGCCCTGGTTTTTGAGCCCTGATTATGTCCAGAACCTTGTGCTGAAGCATATTCAACAGACGTTTGGCACGCATGTGCAAGTCGGTCGCACATCGTTTGCGTTGTTCCCATCTCCGCACTTTCTTGCTACCGATATTACGGTCAAGGATCAACCTGATTCTCACGCGGTGTTTCGTGCCAATTCCATGAGTTTAGAATTAGGTATTGGGCAGCTCTTACAGAAGAAGCTCGTGGTGAGGGAATTCATTCTTGACCATCCGGAAATAGAGGTTCGTCGTGATACGTCAGGGGCCTGGAGGTTTCTGGGTCACTCGACTCATGATTCGTCGTTGTCATTTCTCGGTTCGTTCTTGGTGCTGGGCAGACTTGAAATCACGAACGGTAAAATAATCGTGATTGACGAAACGCCCTCTGATAGCGTGAGAGGCGTGGTGTTAGACGATGTGGCATTTTTATCAGAAACCTCCTATGAGGATGTGTCCCTTCAGTCCAATCTGACACTGTCTGGAAAGCTTCGGCAAATTCAAGATTCTGCGTTTTTTCGATTATCTGGGATATTTGAGGCAACATCAACTCTCCCGTTGTCTTCTTCGGAGAGCCAGCATGTTGAGTTTGAGCAGATGACATTTTCAGGAAACATGCAAGCCGATAACATCGCGCTGAATCAATTCGCTGAATTTGGTTCGTATGAGAACGTGCTTTCGCAATTTCCTGGAAGGCTCAAGGTTGATTCTCAGTTGAAGTGGGTCAAAAAGGGAAAGACCTCTCAGCTCCATTTGTCGGACATTGCCCTGACGAATCCTGCAATTTCGCTTGCTGGGAATGCCAATATCGAAGGTCTTGAGGATGGGCATCAGATGACGTCACTCGCCTTGCGATCTTCTAACCTTAATCTTGAAATGATACGAAAGGCCATACCTCAAGCTTGGATTCCCGCTGCCGCGACTGATTTGTGGGAAGAGGGTACATGGGGTGGAGACGTCGAGGTTCTGGAAGCGCGAGTCACGAGTTCAACCCGTACCGATGTTGGTACCTCGGTCGCAGGCACGTTTCGAGTGAATAATGGTTTTTTGTCCATGGCGGAATGGCCGACAGTTGATCAGGTTCAAGGCACGATCGTGATTGAACCTGATCGCATTCATGTCTCAGAAGCCCGTGGTCTGTACGATGACGTTCCTGTTGATGTGGTGCAAGGTGTCGTTCTTTTTAAAGAGGCTGGTCCTTGGGCAGATGTGGAAGTGCAGGGGGATGTTCCGGCTAAGAAAGTTTGGGAGTTTCTCAACCATGTAGGAGGGCAATCTTCTGACCACCCTGGCATATCAGCGTGGGATGTCTCGCAGGGCGGAGGCATGCTGCGATTACGATTTTCAGGAGGGTTATTTGATGAACAGGGTTTGGCCTTTCAAGAAGGAGATTATGAGCCAACGAATGTTGAGTTGAGTATTCCTGGATTCCCTCATGCCCTGTCTCGTGCTCGTGGGAAGATTCAATTCTCACCAGATAGCACTGTCTTAGATGGGATTCAAGGAGAGGTGGGTGCGTATCCCTTAACGATGAGCGGAACAATTATCCATCAAGACCAAATCCGATTGGAGCCCTTGAGTGTCACTGCGGGGTTTGATGGCCAGGACGTTCTCGCGCATTCGGAGCAGAGCGCCACTGATTCTGGTCTTCAGATTACCGGTCCACTTCATGCTTCAGTGACTATGCGAGGTCCGTTGAGTCGTCTTCATCTCAAGGGGACTATCGATGGCACAGAGGCGATGTTGTTGATCCCATCTGTTGTACAAAAAGAAGTGGGACAAGCGGGAATGTTAGATTTTGATGGCCAGGTTCAATCTGGTGGAACGTTGCGGTTGAAACGAATCGAATTGGCCATGTTGCCACTCCGTTTGCGTGGTGAAGGGATGGTGCGATTTCGTCCAACATTGAGCTGGCAAGGTCGATTTGACTCTGGCCCCATTTCCATCGGTCTTCTCCCTGAAAAAATCCGGATGTTTGATGATGCCATTGAATCAGGAATGTTAGACATTCAACTAGGTGGAAAGGGTGTTGGAGGAGACTGGAAAAAATGGAAGATGAAAGGCTGGGTGGCATTAACCGACGGAGTGATTTCTCTTGCAGACATTTCAGAACGGATAGAAAATGTCTTTTTTCGATTACGCATTGATGACGAATTACTTGATCTTAAGCGGCTGGAATTTCATGTCAAAGACAGTCAGGCTGTCGTGACCGGATTTGTGAAGCAATGGAATTCATCTCCTCAGGTGAGTATGCTGTGGAATTCTCCGCAATTCGATCTTGATTTATTCATACCCGACAATGAACGATCTGTCATCCGCGATGGTGTTGAATGGCTTTCACGTCATGGCCAGCTCGAAGGTTCTCTATTCATTGAACGCCCTCGGTTTAAGGAATTTTCTGGGAAAAAATTATCTGCCGAGTTGAATATTCATGACAATCTTGTCTCCATTGATAAAATTCAAACGTCGGTTGAAAAACATGGGAATGTCAAAGGTCGAGTCTTCGTGCATCTTCCCCCAGGTAAGCCGGCTGCCATGCGCGTTTCTTTTGAGGGGAATAACCTACCATTTGAAAAAACGTTAATGGTGTTAGGTGATGAACGTCGATTGATTTCAGGGCAATTAGATATACGTGGAAAGATTCAGGGGCATGGACGTGATGCAAGAGGAATCATTCCGACATTAGAGGGCGGGGTCGAGCTCTCTTTGCGCAATGGCTATATTCGAAAGGGAACGGTGTTCCCCAAAATTCTGAGAATTCTGAACCTTCCAAGTGTTCTTCGAGGAAAGGTCAGTTTTGAAAAAACTGGATTTCCCTACGAAACGGTTAATGGAACCGTAAAGATTGAGAAAGGCATGTTTTCAACAAAAGATTTTCAATTGCGGAGTCCTGTGATGAATTCGACTGCTGCGGGAATGTATGATTTCAGGCGAGATCATTTAGAAGGTGTGGTGGCAGTGAGTCCATTTGGTGCGTATTCTGATGCGTTGAAAGCCATTCCGCTCTTCGGAACCATATTTGCTGGAGAACGGAAAGGCATTGCGACGGCGATGTTTAACGTCATTGGGCCGTTAAAGGAGCCAAAAGTTGTCTATCTGCCCAAAGAATCTTTTGTGAATGGCTTGACTGGGCTTGCACAATTTGCTTTTGATGTGTTGAGAAATATCGTGGGTCAGTCTGCTGATAATCTGAAGAAAGACCCTAATACGGTCGAATTGCCTTTGCCAAAGAAAACGGATCGTAGACTGAGCGATCCGGCGAGAATGAATCAAGAGCAGAAATCGATAACACCGTAACGACATTCAACACACATCATTGAAGAAGCGAAATATCAGTCAACACCTCTAGAGTTTGCGAAAGGTTCATAACATGGTGCCCACAGTTGAATGGAGAGATGGTCACGTTCGTATCTTGGATCAGAGTGTGTTACCTGGGGACGTTCGTTTCCTTGAATGTACCGATTATACCGAAGTCGCTGAGGCGATTCGGGAGCTGAAGGTTCGCGGCGCACCAGCGATTGGTGTCACGGCTGCGCTAGGGATTGCCTTAGGTGCGCAACAATATCGACAACAGGACGTCGATGGTTTTCATCGCCATCTGGATGCCGTGTATGCCGTTCTTTCAGCAACACGGCCGACAGCCGTGAATCTTTTCTGGGCTGTGGATCGTATGAAGCGCGTGTTGACAGGTTCTGCCAATCATGATGTACAGGAATATCAAGACATGTTATTGAAAGAAGCGTTGGCGATCCTTGAACAAGATGTTCGGGTGAATCAGACTCTAGGGAAATACGGTGCAGCGATCATTCAGGATGGCGATAATATTCTTACGCATTGTAATGCTGGGGCGTTAGCCACAGCGGGCTATGGGACGGCTTTAGGTGTGGTGAGAGCTGCCTGGGAAGAGGGCAAACGCCTAAGAGTGTTTGCCGATGAAACTCGCCCTGTCCTCCAGGGAGCACGGTTAACGGCGTGGGAACTGCAACAAGATGGCATTCCTGTGACGTTGATTACGGATAGTATGGCCGGCGCATTAATGCAGAAGAAGGGGATTCAATGTTGCGTGGTTGGTGCCGATCGCATCGCCGCGAATGGTGATGTGGCGAATAAAATCGGGACGTATTCGGTTGCGGTCTTGGCCAGAGCCCATGGTATTCCGTTTTATGTGGCTGCCCCTGTTTCGACTATTGATTTGAACACCTCGACTGGAGAAGGGATTCCTATAGAGGAACGCAATCCTTCGGAGGTCACACGGGTGCATGGGAGTCGAGTGATTGCTCCAAGTGGAGTTGCTGTCTGGAATCCAGCGTTTGATGTCACGCCAGCAAATTTAATCGAGGGTATTATCACCGAACGAGGAATTCTCTCTCCGAACGAATTGGTCACAACGCTCGCAGTGTGAAACCTGAAGACTGAAAATAGCTAGACGATTTGACTCAGGACTTTGGAGAGATCCAAAAGATTATACGGTTTAGCAATGACACCAGAAAACCCAAATTTCTGAAAACGAGCCATCACAGGATCATTTGAATAGCCACTTGAGACAATGACTGTAGCTTTGGGATGCAACGCCTTGATTTGTTGAAGCGTTTCCTTCCCTCCCATCCCGCCAGGAATCGTCAGATCCAGAATCGTCGCGACATAGGGATCTCCTTGTTGAAAAGCATGCGTATACTGGCTCAGTGCTTTCTCTCCTTCACTCGCAAAATCTACGTCAAATCCAAGATGTTGGAGCATCTTGCCTAAGATGTCTTGGATTTCTTCTTCGTCGTCCATGACGAGAATTCGACCGTTTCCACGAATAAGATCATGTGGCGTGTCGTCTTGTATGGCCATCTTCATTGATGAGGCCGGAAGATACAATGTGAACGATGTGCCTTTCCCAAGAGAAGAAGAAACAGAAATGTGTCCTTCGTGTCGCTTGATAATGGAATAGGTGGTGGCGAGTCCTAGCCCACTGCCTCTTTGTTTTGTCGTGAAATAGGGGTCGAAAATTTTCGAGAGATGCTCAAGAGGGATCCCAATGCCTTGATCGGTCACCGTCACTCGAACGTAGTTCCCATGCTTGAGAGGAAGATCTGAAGGAGTGGGGATTGATATATTTCCAACGTTGACTGAAATTTCTCCACCTTCCGGCATGGCTTGCTCGGCATTGATCACAAGATTTTGTAAGACCTGACTGATTTGGCCTTCATCGACGACGACGGTCCACAGGTGATCTGGTATATGCAGGTGACAACGCACACTCGATCCGCGTAAGGCAAATTCCACCGTATCGCTGATGATGGAAGCGATCGATGTCGTGCTTTTCACTGGGGCGCCGCCCTTGGCAAATGTCAAGAGTTGCTTAGTGAGATCACGAGCCCTCAGGCAGGCTTTCTCTGCTGCACTCAAGCGCTCGATGACGGATATATTTGTTGAAGCATTCTTGGCTGCGATCATTTTTGCTAAACCAATATTGGCAAAAACCGACGTGAGAATGTTGTTGAAATCATGGGCGATGCCTCCGGCCAAAATCCCTACCGATTCAAGTTTGGTTGCCCTGACACGCTCTTCTTCGACTTGCCGTTGTTCTGTAATGTCGCGTGCCACGATGACACCCTTGACCGTTCCGACACTTGTCCGAAACGGATGAATATGACTTTCAAACCATCGCCATTCTCCGTACTTGGTTTGTACACGACACACCATATCGTTTTCTTGAAGCGATCCAATTTGTATGTGAAATGACTCCGTCAATGACAACCGTTCTTCTGGATGCACAAAGTCAAAAAAGTTTTTTCCTAACAAGTCTGCTGATTCGTACCCCAACACAGCCTGACAGTTTGGGCTGGTGTAGTGACATTCGCCCTTCTGGCTGATTTCAATGATGAGATCATAGGCATTTTCCATGATCGCTCGATACCGCTGTTCACTGTCTCGTAAGGCCTCTTCGCTTTTCTTTCGTTGGAGTTCGCTTGCCGCTCTCGCCGCAAATAATTGGACAATGGATTTTGCGACATGTGGATTGGCTATCGGTTCCGGGCTCAGGACTAACAACAGTCCAATAATTGTTCCTGCCTGTCCGCGAAGAGCCGTGCCCATGTAACTCGTGACCTGCCATGATGACAGTGCAGACGTGGAGGGAAACAGTGGACATGAAATAGTATTCCATGCACAACCTTTGACATGTAATAAATCTTCAAAGAGGACGGCAGGTGGCGTCCATACGAAATTTTCTACATAGGCTCCGTTGGCTGAAATTGCCACGGTCTGAGCCTGTGGTTGAGTGGAGTCCTCAAGGTCAGCCAAGATGGCATATGGGACATTGAGCGCGTGGCATAAGTCTTTGACCAACGTTCGTAAAAAGGCCATGCTGCCTGGAGCCGGATCGTTCTGTGCAATTTTCCGCAAGGCTTCTTCGATTCGCTTGCGATCGGTAATGTCTTTCACCACCGAGATGGCACCCCATTGTGTGCCCTGCGCATCCAAGAGAGGATAGCAAGACACCAAGAAAGAACCAGGCATGGCTGGAAAGGATGTTTCGACAACTGCCGAGAGCGCGCCGGCTAAAACCGTTTCCCAGGGTGGGGGGCTTTTAGGAAGGACGGTTCCGTAATAAGGAAGCCGGTAGTGATGTCCGACGATTGAGCCGACGTGAGGTTCAATCAGATCTCGTATGGCTCGATTGGCCCAAATGATGCTTCCAGAGTGATCCAAAATCATGACGTGATCAGTGAGCGCGTCAAATGCTTGCTCCCATTTTTCGGTCGAATGAGGTTGGGGCAATTCAGTCATAGGCGGGATCGTGTTGTTCATGATCGTGATGAGTCCGTGCTGACTCTCTTTCTTCGCGTGTTGTTGACGAGATTTCTACCAGACGATATTGGCAAAGAGGTCGGCCAATTCTGGGTCGAGAATTTTTCCTGCATCCTGCCGAATATGCTCACGTGCTTCTGGAACTGGCATGGCTTTGTCTGTGCCCTGACCGGTTACGTAGTTGTCAAAAAGATCGGCGAGGCCGACAATTCTGGCTGGTAAGGGGATGTGCTCACCAGCTAATCCTTCGGGAAACCCCGATCCATCGAATCGTTCGTGATGACAACGAATAATCTGTTCGACAGAAGGATGAAAGGGAATATTATGGATGAATTGTGCGCCGATTGTGGCATGGCATTTCATCAACTCTTGGTCCTGATTAGAGAGCGAATGCTGACCGGCGATGAGTCGATCATGAATGCCGATCTTCCCAATGTCGTGTAAATACGCCCCAAGCTGGATGGCTTCTCGATCCTCTTGTGTGAATTGGAGATGTTCAGTGAGCAAGGAGGCATAAAAGTTGACTCGGCTGGCATGCTGGACGAGTTCAGGGTTCTTCGCACCTAAGAGCGTTTCAATATTGGCGAGAGCCGTTTGCACATCAGTGCCTGCGGTCCAAAGATTACCTAATGCCTGCAGTGCGTCTTGTAGCGAAGTAAACCGTTTGCGCCTCTCAAGTGTCTTTTTAATGACGTCCAATAACTCGGACACGTTAAACGGTTTGAGGATATAGGCTGCCACACCATGACGAATAGCATCAATGGCTGACTGCAAGGAGCCATAGCCCGTAATGATCACGACATCAACATCGTGGCCCTTTGCACGAATTGTCGCAAGAAGATCCGTACCCGGTTGATCCGGGAGCTTTAAGTCTAGGGTGACTAAATCGATAGGATGTGTTGCAAGAATTTGCTCAGCGACTTCTGCGCGATCAACCGTATAGAGGTTGAAATAGGGGGAAAGGATCATTTTTAAGGCCTCTCGTGGGCCTTGCTCATCCTCAACGATGAGAATATTGGCTTGAGAAACCGAAGGTTCACCAGTTTCTTGATTCATTCATCACTCCTTTTCCAGTTGTAGCGCTCCATGAAGACAGAAAAAAAATAAAAAGTCATTCGAAAGAGTGGAACGTATGCGCATTCCGGAAAAGTCGGAAAAGACTGATTCTATTTAAGGCTGAGACGTTATCTTAAAAATGACACCTCCAGTTCTGTGATGTGTGAATCCGGCCTTCATTGTCGAATTCCTATGATTTTGCCATATCCGTCGACAAGGCGGCTTGCAAACATATCCTATGTTTGATTCTCTTGTCGTAGGTGGAAGGCTTTATCTTTTACGATGAGATCTTGAAACAATTGTTTGTATAAATCTTTTGCGACAAGATTAATAAGTCGATCGACATCTTTCGGAGCAAACATTGCAACAGTATCTGAGCCATTTGCTCCGAGAACCATTCTCACCGAGCTTCCAGTAACCATATTTTTGGCTTCAAAACGGACTTTCATCTCCACAGCAATGTCTGTAAAGCCAAACCCACTTTTAGCGTTGGCATTTAACGATAAGACTGTTCCCGTTAATGTAACATCGCTAGATGAAGCCATTGATTCGTCAGTGGAACCCTTGGAGGCCCGCCATTGCCGATCTTGCAGATATTCAATGGCCAGATTGGCCATGCCTTCGCTAATTTTGCCATTCCATGCGCTAAAATGGGTCGCCCCCCCCCACAAATGTGTTCGAGATCCAAGTCGATCTTGCTTCGGTCGGGCATCGAGGAATGGATGAACGAGGATGGTTAAGTCACTATCAGGCTGGACTCCAACGTTGGTGGAAGGGGAAGCTAGGGCTCGAGGATCAAAGTTAATGGTGTGACCACTACCTTGGCAAGCACTCATGATGAGTGCGCCAGCTAAGCACGAAAATAAGCGTAAGTACGTGGATGGTGTCTTCACGAATGGGTCCTCCATAGATAGGGACTATTGAACGTGGGCATGTTTCTTTTTAGAATTTTCTCATAACAGGAGGGGGGATTTCAAAAATATGGTATTTTTCCGATTCTAACGCAAATGGATGGTGAATGAAAATATCAAAATTGGTATGCGGAAAAGACTCTGACGCTACCTTGACTTTCTTCTAAATCCCTTGACAGTATCCTCTGGCTATACATGTTCATGTTGTGAATGAAGGGTTGTGAGCTATGTGGAATAGAAATTTCTTGTTTCGAGCCGAAGATGCGATTCCATTAGAACAAACGGAAAATGAGCTCTTTCACGAAACTGATCCCGCCTTGGATAGTTCCGGTCTGCAGATGGATAAATATATTTCTGTGTGGCTTCAAGGCAGTGGTGATGAGCAAACGCCGACGATGTATACCAATATGTATGTTCGGACGGCCACATTAGACCCTGTGAAAAAAGTTGGTTTTCTGCAACCGCTTCAAGGGCGAACCCACCAAATCAAAAGTATGTTGTCCGCACAGCAGCGCCTTTTTCTTCAAGACTGGCTCTCGAAGACACATCCTCAAGCTTGGGAAGACACTGAGGAACATTTCCAAGCGATGTTAGCTGAATAGCCCCAGGTCATGAAAGCGAGGGAGTGTTCTGTCGATGTGATGTTGATGCACGCCATCACATTATTGCGTGCGGTTCTTTGCTGATGAAACAGGATTCTTAGAAATGGATATCACGACAGATGTGCTGATTGTTGGTGCAGGAGGTGGGGGTGCGGTTCTTGGAATTGCCTTGGCCAGAAAGGGTATTGCCAATCTTGTCTTAGAGCAGGCAGGGGGACCTCCACAAGGAATCCGTGGGGAAATTTTGCAACCCAACGGCCAGGCCTTGCTACACAAGTTAGGGTTGCTCGATCGGTTGCCGGCCGGTGCATCGAAAGCCGTGAGACTGTTTCACTTTCGAAAAAGTGGAGGCGAGCGTCTCTGTACGATTGACTATGAAATGTTACCGTCTCCGTTCAATCGTGCGTTAGTGATGTGGCCAAATGTCGTTCACACCACTGTCCTCGATCACCTTCAACAAGAAAATCCAAACGCACTCCGTTTTAATGCCAAATTCATTTCCTTGCTTCGTGAAGGCGATAACATTATTGGCGTTCAAGCGGAGATTGATGGCGTGTCTCTTCAGATTGGCGCGCGTGTCGTCGTGGGGGCAGACGGTCCTTTCTCTCAGGTCCGAGAAGCCATGGGCATATCCGCGTCGTTACATCGCTATAAGGACAGTTATTTAGTCGCGGTGCTGGACACGGCCGAAGAACTGAATGAAGCCCAATATTATGTCGGACAGCAAACAATTTTGGGTTTATTCCCCGCTCCCGGGAAAAAAGTCTATGCCTTATACATGGTTTCATCGGATTCGTTGCCGAGTCTGAAAGCGCAGGGTGTCGCCCCACTTCGCGAGAAATGGAAAACCATTGCTCCAGATTTTGCGCCACTGTTTGATTCATTGGTGGATTGGAATCAAACAGCCTATATGGGGACAGGCCGTGTGCGGGCGAAAACGTGGGCAATGGATGGAGCTGTGCTTATGGGGGATGCAGCACATGGAATGAACCCTCATGCCTCTCAAGGGCGGATGCAAGCGATGGAGGACGCGGTTATTCTTGCTGATGTACTTGAGGAATGTCAGAAGTCGCAGGATTGGTCTGCCCACGCGCTACAATCGTTTGAGCGAGCCCGTCGCTCACAGGTCACGATGCTTCAGCAACTGGCTGATGAAGAAGTCTTTTTTTGGAACACGGGCAATCCGATTCTTTCGCTGCTCAGAGATCGAGTATTTCGAACGATGGATTGCAATAAGCGTCTCAAGTATCAGGTGCTCTTGGCTACGGCCGGTTTGAGCGCAAAAGCTCCCTTTGGGTGGATCGATCGTTTTCAGGCTGCGGGATTCTTGCCTGATCCGCAAGCCGATCATATTCCAGTTCACACACCATTAGCGTAGAAAGTTTCCATCGTTATGTCTTTTTCTCTTCCTCAAGCCGTCGATCTTCCTGAAGACGTCCATGAATTTCTCACGCGATACGTTGAACACATTCAACAGAGTTGGTCCGCTGATCTTGGGGCGCTGATTCTCTTCGGCAGTGCGGCAAGGGGTGATTTTATTGTCGGACGGTCAAATATTAATGTGCTGTTGGTCATTAAGAACATGTCAGTTGATCTCATGCAGCGAGCCGGCCAATTGCATAAACAATGGGGCAAACATCAATTTATTGCCCCACTGCTCATGACGGAAGAGGACCTCGTCAGATCCAGGAGTTTCTTTCCGTTGGAGTTCTTGCAGATGGCTCAGAGTCATGTGCTGTTGGCTGGGCAAAATCCCTTTAGCGAAGAACAGATTGATACGACACGGTTAGCTTGGCAATCTGAGCAAGAGCTCATGGCGAACTTGCTACGTTTACGGCAACGATTTATCGAAGGAGAGGGCCGGAATGAAGCGATTCAAGCGTTGCTGATGCTTTCAATCTCTGCTGTGCTGCCAAGCATTCGCGGACTTCTCTATATACTGGGCCATTCATCGAAAGAAAACGATACCAACACACTCGACATGCTTCCGGGTGCTTTAGATTTTGATCCGAGTATCCTCTTGGAAATACTCAATATGAAGAAAGGGCTGAGAAGTCCTGGGGCATACGAATGGGTGAAAGCCTTTGAGCGGTATATTCAAACGATAGAGTTATTAATGCAGCGAGTTCATGCGATTCGTCAAGAGGGGCGACTCTGATGTGTGTCCGTCTGATACTGGTTTGGATGACGCTCGTGATCTTTGGAGGGATGTGCTCAGCGTCATTGGCGAAGTCACCGCAAGCACAAGAGTTACCGACGCCTCTCGGCTATGTCAGTGATTATGCCCATATACTGAATGATGAATGGCACGCACAAATTCGAGCCATTTGCAAAGATTTGGAAATAAATACCGCCGTTGAGATGATTGTGGTCACACGTGAAACCATCCAGCCACATCCTCATGCAAAGGATTATGCCTCTCGCTTGTATGAAGCGTGGCGAATTGGGTCTGCGCAACAAGAGCGAGGGATTTTGTTGCTTGTGGCGAAGCAGGAGCGTCAAGCCGTGATCGTGGTGGGGAGAAGTCTTTTGCCGTTTTTCACGCCTGCAAAGCTAGATGAAATTTCTCTGAAGTTTCTGCAGCCGATGTTTGTCTCAGGAGAGTATGGAGCGAATGTCTATCGATCAAGTCTTTCTTTAGCCTCGATTGCTGGCGAAGCACCCGTTGCGCAGGAAAAAAAACGTCCCATACGAAAAGCGGGCTTTTGGATGAATCTCACTGCCGTGTTTCTGATGATTTATGCGCTGTGGCGGTTTACGCGACCTGAGCGACGACATCCCTTTCAGCGTTGGAAACGAGGAGAATATTGGGGCACAGGGCAGGGGGGCTTTGGCGGAAACTTTGGTGGATTTGGTGGAGGAACGGGCGGACAAGGCTTGCGATAGTGAAGCGATGACACGACTCGTCTGTCTTCACGAAACGCTGCTTGAGCGAGGCCATTATCCTTTGAGGGTCAAAAAAAGGAGTGAGGAAGAACAATGTTTCTCTGCTCCCTCACTCCTCGAATTCTTCTCGCTGAACACAAGAGTTACAGCATTGTGTGGTTTTCAAACGTTAAGGAACGTGTCAGAATTTCCCCTTCATTTGATGAAATAATACGACGGGTCGCCGGAAGATCAGAGTTCCCGACTCGGATGTGTGTGTCCCAAAAGCTGTCGACATTTTTCAGCGATCGATCTTTTGGATTAAAATAATACACGGTGTAACGAGTGGTCAGATGATGTTGGTCTTGAGTGATCGCACTGTCTTCCACATTAATTGTAAAGACCGCTTGCGGCATGTTCCGATTAATTTGGGAGATGCGGTTATCTTTGACTCGATACCATGAACCCATGCCGTCTCCATGGATGTTCACTCTCTGCCCTAGAGGATGCTTTTCTTCCCCGCCGAGCGTGAGCGTGTATTTGCCGTCAGACTCTTCAAAACTTCTAGGTCCACGATGGCCGGCAATCATGCCAATTTGGCTTTGCGCCCAGGTTTGGAGTTCGGGATCATCAATGACGACCGTGACATCACGTGGGGTTTTCACCGTGACGGTGCCTTTGGTTTCATTCCCATTAACATTGATGAGTAAATCGGCCTGAAACCCTTTGAAATCTGCTTGCCAACGAGCTGTTTTGGCAAAGGCCGCTTGAAGCAGCTCTCGAGCTTTCGGGTCGTCTTTCACGTCAGTACTTTCTTCTTCTCGCGTATACGCTTCCATTAGGCATGCTCCTTAAGGATAATCATTTAGGTAAAATATGAGATGTTCCTATTCACAGGCATTATAAGGCACTTAACTAACCTGGACAACCTAATGAGGTAAGAGCCAATTCATGGTAGGCTAGGTATTCATAAATGGTAAAACGATCGTCGCCATGACAAGAAAAGGAATATAGCATGCACGTTCTCGTGACTGGTGGTGCGGGTTTTATTGGATCTCATTCGGTCGAAAAACTGTTGGAGGCGAATATTCCTGTACGTATACTAGACAATTTTACGAGTGGCACGCGTGACAATTTACCCAACAATTCCCAGCTTGAAATTCAAGAAGGTGATATTCGAGATGAGGTGGCTGTACACAGCGCGATGAAAGATATCACGCATGTGCTCCATCTCGCCGCCCAGGTTTCGGTCCAGGCCTCAGTCGAGAATCCACCGGAGTCGTGTTCGACGAACATTGGTGGGTTTGTCAATGTACTTCAAGCGTCTCGAGCAAATGATGTGCAACGTATGGTGTATGCTTCGAGTGCGGCCGTCTATGGCCGACCTGTACAATTGCCCTTGTCTGAAAAGGCGATGGCTCAACCCTGCTCCCCTTATGGTTTAGAAAAATATGTGAACGATCAATATGCAATTCTATTTGCGAAAGAGTTCGGGGTCTCCCTGTTTGGCCTTCGCTACTTTAATGTCTATGGTCCAAGGCAAGATCCACAGTCGCCTTATGCTGGCGTGATCAGTAAATTTATTTCAATGATCGAGCAACGCCAACCGCTTGCAGTTTTTGGTGATGGCTCACAAACGCGAGATTTCATTTTTGTCAAAGATATCGCCAAGGCGAATGTTCAAGCCCTACAAAGTGACATGGGTGGAGTATGCAATGTCGCGACAGGGAAAATTCATAGCTTATTGCAGCTCATCGACATCTTATCTCGTTGCGCCAATCAATCAGTAGAAGTGGTCCATCAGACTGTGCGAGAGGGAGATATCCCTTTCTCGGAAACCGAAATCACACGACTGCAAGCACTCATGCCTACCAACGATTTCACAGACCTCAGTTCAGGTCTTACTGCCTTACTGCAATATACTTCCCAAACCGTTAAAAAATAGACTCTTGTTGATGCTGCGGATTTAGGCTGAGGCAGTTCATTCGTTTGAGTGCTTCTGGTTGGTAGTCGGATGCTGTTTTGTCTAACGTCCGCTCTCGTCCTTGTCATCATTAATCAACTCGACCGCAGATATTAGGTCTAATGTCATGAATCCGTAGGCTCCTTCCCTTTTTGCCAGGAGGCAATTATTTGTTTGCACCAGAGACGTTGGACCGAAACACTGGCTGATGCCTCATCGGCCCTTCGCAGTTTTCCTTCTAAACCCCATACGAACTCTTGGTTGCAGGGCTACAGAGAGTGCCCGTATAATGAGCGGTTTCGAGGCATACTTCTTTATATTTCAAGATTGGATTTCCTATGAGTACCGAAATTGTAGAAAAAGATTCGAAAAACTACCCGTTTCTTCGGAATTTACAATATTCGCCTTTGAAACAGGGCGAGGAACAATACATCGTGTTGTGGGACCCGACGGGTTTATCAGCAGAAAAGCTGGTGCTGCCACTTAATTATTTCTGGCTGTTTCAGTTTTTTGACGGTGAGCATTCTCTCGAGCAGCTTGGCGGCGAGTATTTAAAGAAATATGGGGAATTTATGATGCCGGATCAGCTCACCAAATTGGTGGCCGATCTGGAGGAGAAATTATTTTTAGAAGGTGATCGACTCAAGCAAGTCCAACAGCAGGCGTTTGAGGCCTATCGCAAGCTTGAGGTGCGGCCGATGGCCTTTGCTGGGAAACAATATGAAGCTGATCCCGTCAAATTACGTGAACAGATCAATGCCTTTTATTCTTCGAATGAAGGGCCAGAGAAGGGAAAGGCTGAATGTGCTGGTCAGGTGATTAAAGGCTTGGTCGCACCTAATTTTGACATTAAGGATGCCGGGTCCATTTACGCCTGGGGGTATCAGGAGTTACAGGAAGGCCAGGTTCCAGACGTGTTTATTCTGATCGGCACCTGTCATGCCGGTCTCGAAGGCGGAATTGCCTTGACCGATAAAGACTTTGAAACGCCGTTTGGGACCGTGCCGGTCAATCGAGCCATTATCGATGCCATCCGCAAAGAGGCGGGCGAGACGTTTTTTGCCGAAGATATTGCTCACCTCGGTGAGCACAGCCTGGAATTGCAATTGCCGTTTCTCCAACATGCGCTAGGTGAAGGTCGTCAAATTTCCATTGTGCCAGTCCTGGTCGATTTTCCACCGGACACCCTGACGGGTGGAGAGTATCAACAGCTCTTCCATCGTATTGACCAATTTTTGACGATTACGAAACGTGCGATTCAAGCCAGTGGCCAACAGGTGTGCGTGATTGGCAGCGCCGATCTGGCGCATATCGGCATTCGGTACGGCGATCAAAAGCCACCCACAGATTTTTCATTCCATCGATGTATGCAGATTGATTTGGAAATGTTGAAAAAAGTGGAAGAGGCTGATCCTGAAGGTTTCGCAGAGTTTATTTTGAAGGAAGGCAATCACCGCCGCATCTTAGGCTTTTCTGTTATTTTCACGTTGATGAAACTGCTGCAACGGGATGGAGATCCGCTCAAGGGGCAGGTGCTACGCTATGATCGAGGAATCACGGATCAGTTTAATTCAACGGTGACGTACGCCAGTATTGCGTTCGTCTAACAAGGATATTGAAACGTCCTACCAGCTTTGTTCTCGATTCACTCAATAGTACGTTGAGGCTTGTCGTTTGCTGTGGCCGAGCTGGCTAGAGTTTTTGAATATTCTTTATAACAGGAACTGGCTTCTTGTCTTGTCGGTAGGGCTTTTTTGTCTTTACTGCGCACATTTCCGTTTTTACTGTTTGCTATTCTTCTGCTCGAACCTTCATCCTGACTGGTTCTAAGGGGTTATCACGATCATCACGTGGGCCAGCTACGATTTGATCGACCACATCCATCCCTTTCACAACTTTTGCAAAGACTGAATATCTTCGGTCCAAGCTTCCCTGATCTTCCACGCAGATAAAAAATTGTGAGCCACTGTCGCTGATATCCCGTGTGGAATCTTCATTGCGAGGTACTTTGGCCATGGAAACTGAGCCTCGGCGATGGGGACGGTCACTGGTTTCCGGGGGAAGACTAAAGCCAGGTCCACCGGTTCCGTGAAGGCTGCGATCGGGATTCTTACTCTGTGGGTCTCCACCCTGGATCAGAAATCCTGGGACCACTCGATGAAACGATAGGCCATCAAAGAAATTCAATTTGGCCAAGTTCAGAAAGCTTTCGACGTGGCGTGGGGCATCGTCTGTAAAAAAACGGATTTCAATATCCCCTAAGGCTGTGGAAATCACGGCTTTGGGGTTCTTCTTTTGAAATTGCTTAGAAAGTAATTCTGACATAGCGAGGCACTGTAGCAGGGGCCTGCAAACCTCATCAACCCTTAACGATATTTAAGAAAAAAAAGAAAAAATGTTGACAGGGGCAGTTGAACTTGTACGGATTTCTAGTTTTCGACCGAAGAACGTTGCTGTATCAGATATTCAATCTGTCTGCAGCTATCTGATAGGTGGTTTTGATCTTTCAATGAACGTTTGATCGTGGCACATGCGGTCTTAATGTTGAATGAATCTATGAGCTGCTCTAAGCACTCTTGGATGTTTGGCGCATGGAAGGATCGCTGAGTCAGGGTACGACCGACTTCCAAGTTTTCAATGCGCACCGCGTTATCAAATTGATCAAAAGCGTAAGGCTGAATGAGTTGGGGAATGCCAGCTCGTAATGCTTGTGAGCAGGTGCCAATGCCTCCGTGATGAATGAGGGCTGCGGAATGCGGTAAGAGTTGGCTGAGGGGAGCATAGGAAAAGTGTGCAATGCGAGAGGGCAGCGGTTGAGGGAGTTGCTCAGGGTAACGAGTGAGGAAAATGCCTGGTCGATTCATGAGTTGGCAGGCCTTCGCGGCTTCAGCAAAGAATGTTGTTCCATGTTTATTGGCTGATCCTGGTGTGAAAATGAATGGCTGGGGATGCGTCTCTAAAAAAGCTTGAATCGTTGCTGGAAGGTTTGCATCGACCGCGTCATCATACATGGGAAATCCTGTGAGGATCGTAGAGGGAGGCCAGTCTGGCTGAGGAGTGGCAAACCATTCAGGAAACAATCCAAGGACCAAGTCAGGAGAATGCAACCATGTGTGAAAGATGCGAGATACGGGAGGGAGTCCCAGCCCCCGACGAAATTGATTGAGTGTTGGTTTGAGAATCGGATCGATGACGAGGTGATCTATAAATTTCCAGACACCATTTTTTAATGCCACGGGTAGCCAATTGGGGAGAGGAAGCCCTGGCATACGTGGAGCTTGATAGGCGGAATGAAAGACACCCGGAGAGAAATGGACGGTGACATTTGGAACATGATGTGTTTCTTGCACGAGTCTCGCGACGAATCCAAGGGTTGAGCTGATGAGGAGGGTATTCCCGGGTTCGATATGTGAGCACAGGAGGTGGTAAAACTCCTGTAGCGGACCCGCCATCATCCGTTTCATAATGACCCGCCAGCCTTTGTGCGGATGCCACAAATCTGGATGGTTGGCCACCTCATCATATTCTTCGGCCGAACCCATGGGGACGAAGCCTAATCCAGCTTGTTGGACGAGATTTGAAAAGTGGCCATTCGAGAAAAAAGTGATAGTGTGCCCACGAGTACGAAGCTCACGCCCAAGGCCGACCAGAGGCAACACATCTCCGTAACTTCCTACTGTGACAATCAGAATCTTCATCAAGACACGCCGTATATCTTACATTTCATGAGCATCATCAGCGTAGGAGAGGTTGTTGGTTTGCCATCGTTTGAGCCGGCAAAAGGCCCAAGGTATATAGAGTCCAAACGTGATGACGGTCAGCACCATAATCAGGAGCCAGTTCCAAAAGAATCCAAAACCTGTTCCGTGAAAGGCTAGTTGGCGTTTCGCGATAAAAGTGTGTTCTGAAATCCATCGTTGTTGAGCGGAATAGGCCCATGGGAAAAAAAGGCCAAAAGTCAGCAGGGTGAGCAGCCAAGTCCAGAGGAACAGCCACAAACAACTGAAGCCGGTTCCGCGAAACTCAAATCTGCCTTGATTCATA
>JAJDBS010000012.1 GCA_029261235.1 Nitrospirales bacterium | reverse complement strand
CGCTTCGAGTAACCCTCCGGCAAATGATGAATCATAACATGCCAGGCTTGTCGAAGAGCGTTGCGAGCTTGATGCAATACTCCAGTAGCCGGCGGCAGCATTGTGAACTGACTGATGAAAGAGGGTTGGGGAAACAAGCGGAGTGGGAGATTCTAACGACTGACAAATCTTATGGAGAATACCCACTTCTCCACCAGACGAGGCAAACACGGTGGCCATGGTTTTCGGGTCCACTTGACTCTGTTGTACAGCTTCTTGAGCCACGTGTAAGGACCAACGAACAATGTCGCTACTTCGTCTGCATTCATTAGCGGGTAGTATCGAAGGCATAGGATCTGGAGTCACTGAGGTATCATAGGAAGATTCGTCCTTGAGCAGGTTTCTGTAGGAATCCCAACTTTCTATGCCGGGTCCCAGAACGCCAACGCCATGGACAAAGACCCTCATGCGCGTCTTCCTAATATTAATGTGCAATTGTTTCCACCAAAGCCGAAAAAATTACTCATGATGGAGCGAAGCGGTTGTTCACGGTTTTCAAGCAGGATGTGACTGGAAAATGTCGGATCGACAGTACTGCTGTTCAAGCAGCCTGGAAGAACCCCATGTTGTAGGCAGAGATCTCCCAGTACGATGGCAACGGCCCCTGCGGCGCCGAGTGTATGCCCTGTCCAGCCTTTGGTAGAACTACAGGGAGTTTCTGATGTAAACAGGGTCGCAATCGCGCGGTCTTCGGTTTGGTCATTTGCCACAGTGGCCGTGCCATGCATGTGAATGTAATCGATGTCGGAGATGGACAGTCCACTCGTCTCTAGGGATTTCTGCATGGATATGAGGGCACCCTGGCCAGTGGGATGTGGATGAGACATATGGTGCGCGTCGCTGCTTTCCCCATATCCCAAAAGCGCAGTCGCTGACTGGTTTACAGATTGTGTGGATTGTTCGAGAAAGACAAAGGCTGCGGCTTCGCCGATGGTTAAGCCGTCACGATTAGCGTCGCACGGACGACATGGTCCTGGTGCAGTCAATTGCAAGGCGGAAAAACCATATAAGGTCGTGAGGCAAAGACTATCGACTCCACCAACAAGAGCGGCATCGCAGAGGCCGGTTTCTATGTATCGAGATGCAGTTGCAAAGACTTTTGCGCTTGAGGAACAGGCTGTAGAAATGACGACGGCAGGTCCAGTGAGTCCGAGATATTTGCGAACAAAATGAGCCACCGAAAATGCATCTTGTGTATATTCACCTCTTGGGATAAAGCTTTCGGGAAGCCCGCCCGATTCGGGATTTTTCTGTTGGTAGGCATGTTCTGTTTCGAGGATTCCTGCCGTACTCGTGCCAATGAAGACGCCGATTCTATGGGCTCCGTGCTGCCGACGAGCTGCGGCAATGTGGTCTTCAAAGCCATCCTGTTGAAGGCCGAGTAATGCTAATTGGTTGTTTCGGCAGGTGAAATGGCGCAGGCTGGGGTCTAGAGCCACTTCTTCAAGCCCTTGTACTCTTCCCATGTACGTGGGAAGTTTCCTCCCCTCGAAATCGCAGGGCTGTAGGCCGGATTGTCGTTCTTGTAACGCTGACAAATGAGCCTGTCTTCCCCTTCCAACTGACGAGACCAATGTCGCATGTGCGAAGTAAAGAGGAGTCATTCGCAGTGGTCAGGCTGTGGGCCGTAGAGTCAAGAAATGGGAGAGAGGAAGTGGATTCATGGTCTGAGGCGTGCCAAGGAGTTGATTGGCTTGTTCCTGGCAGCAATTGAAAATCTCATGGAGTCGGGTAAAAAATTGGCGAGGTGTTTGAGGTTGTCCTACCTCTTTCAACCATTCGACGCCTTCTACGGCGTTGGTGAATTGTCCAAGGTTTCCTCGAAAAAAGGACTGAGTATCATGAAGGTGGTGCTCAACTTTTTGAAAAAGTTGAGCGAAATTCGAGAGCGCATTAAGCACAGGTTGTTGTTCTTGAATTTTGTCGGCCAAAAATTCCTCGTTGAGATGGAGGTCTTGCATAAATTCTGAAAGCCAAATGTGATAATAGGATGGGAAATCCAGCTGCCATTTTAATTTAAGAAGTTCATAGCTTCCAAAAAGGGAATACAGGTTCCTGTACAGACGCATGCTGGCTTCATAACGAAAATGCATGTACGCGTTGGAACGATCAATCAGTTGATGGAGTTTAGGAATTGACATGCCTTCTTCTTCATAGCGAATCATATTCGTCAAGAGATCGTTCTCCAGCGCGATAAAGTCTGAGCCGGGGCTGTAAAAGGGATCAGTGAAGGCGGCAGCTTCGCCTGTTAAGCCCCAACGATTCTGACTGAAATATTGTCGTGTTCCATAGGTCAGATGCTGAAAGCTGCCGATGTCGAGCAGCTCGGCTTCTTGAAGGAGAGACCATGGAGCATGATGCTGCTTGAGGAAGTTCAAGAATCCCTCAGCCTTACGAAGGCTATCTTGCCAACGTCCTTGACGTTCCATGACGATTCCTACACTGACGATATTCTGGCCAAGGGCAATAAACCAAATCCAATACCCTGGATAACAAAAATGGTTGGTTGATGTGTGGCGGCTGGTGCCATGTACGCGTTGTCGAAATGCCTCTGGTCCGAACGTGTCTATGTTTGTCACATTTTTGAAGCGCCCCCATACTGCCGCTAACGTATGATGTGATTCAGGGGTTCGCAAATTCTCCTGGCGCGCCAAAATTGAAGATCGGCCACTGGCATCGATGAGCCAGCGGCTTTGAACTTGCATTTTTTGGGTTGTAGTCCCCACGGAAAATTGATGAGGTGATGAATTAGAGCTGAGCTGGACGTCAGAAACACCGCATCCTACGTGAAGGTCGACGCCATCTTCCTGATTCATCTTTTGAAGGTCAGTCTCTAGCCGTGAACGATCCAGTTGGAAGCTTTTGAAAAATGGTCGTTCGATCCCACCAATCTCGCTCATGTCAATCAAGGGAGCTTGACGGTTTTTCTGATCAAAGAAAAATCGCAGGCCGTTTTTCACGAGGTGGTGTTCCGTGAGATATGTTTCAAGACCAAGTCGACGAATGAGGTAATCCCCTGTCACTTCAACCGTTGATTCTCCAACTTTAAATGAGGTGGATTCACGTTTTTCAAACATCCCAACGGTGAGATGAGGGAATGTCTGTCGTAATTGTCTGGCCATCAGGTTCCCGGCCAAGCCTGCGCCCAAAATGGCGATATCGTAATGATGGTGTGCCATAACAGATTAGGTTGTCAGGTGAAGTTGATATCGTGCACCAATCGAATTAAAAAAGAAACCAAGATCAATGAATTCGAGCATAATTGAGCTTGCTATAACAAGCAAGACGACTAGAAGTGTCTGATTTCATTGTCCAAGGTCTAGTGGAGTAAAGGGTAATAAGGGGCCTGTTGAAAAAAGCCACCAGCGGCGTTTCCTGAATGAGTAAGGAGTGAGAAGTAAAAAGTGAGGAGCAAGATTGAAGAGCAGCCTGTTAGTGCATCCTTACCCATTCTCTTTGCCTTATCTCCTTACGCCTGACTCCTCACGATCTCTGGGTGACTTTTTTGAACAGGCCCGAAGCCCTTGGTAATAAAAGTCGTCTTGGGCAAAATGGGCTTTGGAATTCGGTATTATTCAACACTCCCGTAAGAACGATGCATTTGTGAAAAGATCAACATCTATACGTTCATGAACTTGTAGAAAATGTCTGGCCTATCGTTTCGCTAGATCGTATTTCAAGAAGGTCATTGGCCTGTTCAAAACCTCGAGCAAATATCGCCCGTAGTCGAGTTAAAGATTGTTCGGATGTCATGGGTTGCCCGACTTCCCTTATCCACTCGATGCCTTCCAGGGCGTCTGTGAAATTACCAAGGTTTCCTCGGTACAGAGCCTTATGTTCCTGGAGATGGCGTTCTACCTTTTGAAAGAGCTGTGAGAACGTTGAGAGAGCATTGAGCACTTGCTGTTGTTCCTGAACCTGGTTGGTGAGGAAATCTTCATTGAGATGCAGATCTTGCATAAATTCTGATAGCCAGATGTGATAGTACAAGGGAAGATCCAATTGAAATTTTAATTTGAGCAGCTCATAACTCCCGAACAGGGAATACAGGTCGCGATATAAATACATACTAGCCTCATAACGGAAATGCATGTAAGCATTTGAAAGATTTGCGAGATGGTGCAGCCGTTGAGGTGAAGTGCCTTCTTCTTCATGGCGGATCAAATTGGTGAGGAAGTCGTTTTCCAGTGCGATAAAATCAGATCCTGGGCTATAAAATGGATCGGTGAATGCCGCCGATTCCCCAGTGAGCCCCCATCGGTGCTGACTGAAGTATTGCCGTGTTCTATAAGGAAGATGTTGAAAACTCCCAAGATCCAGGAGTTCGGCTTCTTGGAGTAGTGACCACGGAGCATGGTGTTGTTGTAAAAAATCCACAAACCCTTCTTGTTTGCGAAGGTGCTCCTGCCATCCCGCTGATCGCTCCATCACGATTCCCACGCTGACGATGTCTTGGCTTATGGGAATGAACCAAATCCAATACCCTGGGTAGCAAAAATGGGTTGTTGATTCTCGGCGGCTTGTGCCATTCACTCGCTGGCGAAAGCTCTTGGGTCCGATTTCGTCAAGATTGACCACATTTCTGAATCGTCCCCATACCGCGGCCACAGCATGGTTGGATTCGGGGATTCGCAAATTCTCTTGTTTCGCCAAGATTGATGATCGTCCACTGGCATCGATCAGCCATCGGCATTGCCCGTTCCATTGTTGCGAGGCATGTTGCACGGAAAATTGATGAAGAGAGTTATCGGAACTGAGCTGAATATCACAGACTCGACTTCCCAGATGAAGCTCCACTCCGTCTTCTTGATTCATCCGTAGTAAGTCCGTTTCCAGCTGGGACCGATCGAGTTGAAAACTTTTGAACACGGGTGTCGCGATTCCACCGATTTCACTCATCTCAGTTAATGGAGCTTGATGATCTTCCTGATCAAAGAAAAATCGAAGGCCATTTTTCACGATATGCTGTTTAGTGAGATAGTCGCCCAGGCCTAGCCGTCTCATGAGATAATTTCCGGTGACCTCCACGGTAGACTCTCCCACTTTATATGACGTGGACTCATTTTTTTCAAACATTCCCACTTTCAGGTGAGGGACTGTTTGTCGGAGTTGTCTAGCTAAAAGGTTGCCGGCAAGACCAGCTCCGAGAATAGCGATATCAAGATGATGCCGTGCCATAAGGGGTCAGGTTGTCTTTTGATGTTGGGATGGTGAACACATAGCCGCAAAGAGGAAGCAACTGAGCGAACCAAAGAATGCGGTTAATCCTATTCCACGAAGCACAGGCGTTTGGGAACAGGCCAACAACCCAAACACGGTAATAGTCGTAAGGCTGCAGACGATGATCGCTGAAATTGTTTGCTGACGCTCGGCAGCCGTTTTATGAGATCGCTGAAAAAACAAGGTGTAATCTAACCCAATTCCAAACACTAAGAGTAAGGCGGCGAGATGAAACAACGACAACCGTTCTCCAAGGGCATGGAGGATACTGAGGTCAAGCATAATCGAGGCTGCGATGGGAAACAAGACGGTGGCGACCTTGGTAAAGGATTGTAAGCCGATGCCAAGAATGACCCTCACACCGGCAATTCCGCTGGCCAAGTATGTGAGAACTTCGTGACGCTAGGTGGTGACCATGTGATTCGATTCAAATTTCAAATCTAGAAAATGCACAGAGGGGAGTGTTTCAGCCAGAATGGCGTCCTGAATGGCACGACGATTCTGTACGTCACGAATGAGAATCGTTCCAACCCATTGATCATGCATCGGATACAGTAGTGTTCTAATTTTGGTATCTAATGGGGTTCCTTCAATCGTCTGATTTCCCAATGGTATCAAGCTTTTTGCCGTGGCGATGCTCTGGACGAATGGATCAAAGAGTCCAGGCCTAAACGGCAAGTTGTGTTGGGCTTCTGTGAGATGCTTCTGAAGTGTCACATGATCGGGTAAGGCTTGCTGCCTTGATTTTTGTAATCGAATACTGGGCAGGTAGTCTGCTGCCATTTCATATCCTGCCATATGTCCGCGATCAACAAGCTGATCTAAGGTATCCTTGAGGCCTTCACTCTGTTCCAGGACTCGTTGTTCATTTGGTGCGACGACAACGATCATATCTCGCACTGCAGGTGCACCTAAATCTTTTCGTAACCAGGCATCACGGTCTCTGAGGTTTTGAGGGATGGGACTGAGATTCGCGATATCTGCTTCCCAAAAGGGCTTCTCTGACAACACTAGATAGGAAACAGATAGCATCATGGTGATAGGGCCAATGATGAACAATTTCGAGCTCACGTGTTGAAGTGGAAGCCATGTGGCCCAAGGAATGGGCTTGGTGATCTTGCTGGGAGCGAGAAGCGGAAGAAGCCATCGTGTCGCTGCGGCTGCTGTTAAAAGGCCGACGATGGCAAATAGTCCCAATTGGGAGAGGCCAGGAAAGCTTGAAAATAACATAGCCCCATAGCCGATTGCCGTGGTGGTTGCGCCTAATCGAATGGTGGGCCAGACTCCCATGATAGTTTTTCTAGCCGAACGGCCAGCTTCCAGATGGGCACAGGCATGGAGGGGATAGTCAATCGCGACACCGATTAAGGTGGCACCAAATGCCAAGGTCATGCCATGGATGAAACCAAACGTCCAAAAGACGGTAATCCCGGCTACGAGCATGCCCGTGACGAGAGGTACGAGACTGAGGCAGAGAATCGTCAATGATCGGTAGGTGATCAAGAGCAGAGTAATGACGAATCCTGCGCCAAGCGTAGAAAGCCATGTCGCATCTTGCTTAATCACCTTTCGTGATTGGACGGCGAAAACCGACGGGCCGGAACGGATTAAGGTCATGGATGATGAGGGTGAGATCTTGGTTTGAATTTCTTCCATTGTCGTGGTTAAAAATGTTTGGATGGCCTCTTGGGCATCGAGATCAAAGCCTCCTACGGCTGTCTCGGCGACAAGTAAAGCCACCGGTCGATCTTCAGAAAACCAGACGCCATCGGTCATCTTGATCGTGTTGGTTGCTTTCCATTTGTTGAGTAGGCTCTGAAAGGCTCCAGTTGGATCTTCAGGGATTCGTTTTTTAAAGAACGAGGGAAGGGGATTCGCCATGTCTTGGAGTCGATGTTGCAAGCTTTCGCGCAAAGCTTTCGTGGTGAATTGATCGGCAGAAACCGTCGGGCTGAGAAGATATCGGTAATCATACAGAAGGTTTTGATTGAGGGCCGGTTGTGTGTGTTCTCCATTGTAGACGTGAAGAAAATTTCCATGTTTTCGCATGGCTTCTGCGAGTTTCTTGCTTGCGTTTGCCAAGATAGAAGGCTCTGCTCCTTTGATTCCAAGGAGAAGGATCCGTGAGGTTGGGCCCGACTGTAATTGGTCAACGAATAATTGTTGCGAGAATGATCCGGAAGAAGGAAGGAGAAGGGGCAATTCTGTCTGA
>JAJDBS010000110.1 GCA_029261235.1 Nitrospirales bacterium | reverse complement strand
TGATTCGCGGCCGCGAGGACGGTAATAGTGACGGTGTCCGTGCCCTGCAAGAGGGTATCGTTGGCGGTGAGTCGGAACACATAGTCGCCGGCAATCGCGCTGAGGGTGGCCGAGCTAGTGAGCGTGGTGGCCGCGCCAAAGGTGATGCTCCCGCCCGGTGGGACACTGTCCATGGTCCAGAGCGTGGTAGCGGCGACTGGGACGCCATCATCAGCTGTGAGCACACCCGCCATCGTGACATTCGTGGTCGGTAAGGTCATCGTTTGCGGGGCGCCAGCGTCTACCACGGGAGCGAGGTTGGGAATCACGGTAATGGTGACGGTGTCGGAGCCCTGCAAGAGGGTATCGTTGGCGGTGAGCCGGAGGACATAGTCACCGGCAATAGCGCTGAAAGTGGCTGAACTATTGAGGGAGGTGGCTGCGCCAAACGTGACGTTGCCGCTCGCTGGGGCTGTCTCCAAGGTCCAGAGGGTGGTGGCTACGCCAGGCAGGCCATCATCGGCGGTGAGCAGTCCGGCTAAGGTGACGGTATCGGTCGGTAAGATAATCGCTTGGGGGGTACCAGCCTCGACCACCGGGGCCTGATTCGTCAGCACCACGGTTACGGTAACTGTGGCGTCATTAGAGGTGTCCCCTTCAAGATCATCGACCGTATAGGTAAAGCTGTCCTGGCCCGTATAACCACTATCAGGGGTGTAGGTGATGATTCCTGTTGTCGAGTTCACCGTGACGGAGCCGTTGGGTGGATCAGTGGCGCTTACTGTCGTGCCGTCAATCGTCTGTCCATTGGGGTTGTCATTAATGAGCACTGCAAGGTCAGCCCCGGGAATGTTCTGGAGTGTGACGAGTCCATCCGCCACTGCGATTGGCGCTACACCGATGGTACCCGTCCCATTGGGACCAGCAAAGAAGTTCTGATTGATCTCTAGCGTACTTAACGCTCTTTCGTAGATCGCAACCAAATGGAATTCTCCCAACCACTCTCGGAGGCCAAGTTCTGAATTGACTTCATTGGCTAAGACCAAGGGCATCGATGGATCCCAGGTACTGAGGTCCCCAGCCACTGTCGCCGTGGCGGCAACCACATTATTGATGTAGATGACAACATTGCCTGCGGTATCTCGCGTGTAGACCACGTGCTGCAAGGCATTGCCAAACGAGGCCGCCGCCGTGCTCACGGCAGGCGTGCCGTTAGGGGACGAGAAGGTGGTCCGCAAGCGCGCTTCCAGACGATCACCTGTCGCACCAAATACCCCTTGTCCTACGGTCAGATTGCGCAAACCGGACGAAGCCGAGAGGCTCACAATTCTGGCCGGGCCATTCTGCGAGAGATTAGCCGGGTCGATCCAGGCCTCCACGGTGATGGCATTTGTGCCCATCACAGCTGTGTGCACCTTGGTGGCCGCCCCTGGGGACTGGATGATGGTTTCCGCATCTACGGAAAGCGCCCCCGATGCTGGTAACCACGTCACCGCGTTGCCATCGGCAATGGACAAGTTCAGCGGCGTGCCCACACCGGAGGTATCCGTGACGGTCGTTCCCATGCCCTCTTGAAATTCATACAAGGCGACTAACCCGACCGTTGCTCGCGGTGCCGCCGTCACGGTGACAGTGACCGTGGCGGCATTCGAGGTATGGCCCTCGGTGTCGTCGACGGTATAGGTGAAACTGTCGGGGCCGCTAAAGCCGCCATCCGGCGTGTAAGTGAGGGTGCCCGTCGTCTGGTCTACGACCACCATGCCATGGGGTGGATCACTGGCGATGACGGTGGTGGCGTCAATTGTTTGGCCATTGGCGTTGTCATTGCCGAGCACGTTGACATTTACCTTTGGGGTCTCCGGCAGCGTGATGAGCAGATCGGGCACTGCGATCGGGGCAAGTGGGAGCGTCACAGTAACGGAGACCGTAGCGGAATTCGATCTATCGCCGTCCGTATCGTCGACGGTATAGGTGAAACTATCGGGGCCTGTATAGCCAACAGGGGGCGTGTAGGTGATGGTGCCAGTGACCAAGTTGGCAACGGCAGTGCCGCCGTTGGTTGAGGCCGTGGGCATGACCGTGGTGTCGTCAATGGTCTGTGCATTGGGATTGTCATTGGTGAGCACGGCGAAATCCACCACTGGGGTTTCCGCCAGTGTGACCATCACATCATCCACCGCGATGGCGGCGGCGGCGGCGGTGGTTACGGTGACAGTCACCGTGGCGGCATTCGAAGTATGGCCCTCGGTGTCGTCGACGGTATAGGTGAAATTGTCAGGGCCGATATAGCCAACAGGGGGCGTGTAGGTGATGGTGCCCGTCACAGGGTTGGCAACGGCAGTGCCGCCGTTGGTTGGAGCCGTGGGCATGACCGTGGTGGCGTCAATGGTCTGCGCATTGGAGTTATCATTGGTGAGGATGGGGAAGTCCACTACTGGGGTGTCCTGCAGCGTCGCGAACAAATCAGCTACTGCAATAGGAGCTAGGTCGAGGGCTGAAGAGAAGGGACAGCCATTGGTATTGACATTCAATCGTTGGTGCACATCAAAGCAGGATTGTCCGGGAAGGTCATTGACGCCAGGGATAATCTCGCCACAAGTAAACTCTCCGGTTGAGGTGCCCCACAGCGGTTGGTTGGTTAAGACGCCATCTTGATACCGAAACAATATGGTCGCACCAATGTCTTGTCCATTATTTCCAGCCCCCCTCATCGGAGAACTATCTGGAAGATAGACTTTACATGTTCCAAGACCGGGATCACTACTGGATGTATTGGAATAGCGTGGATCGCTGGCGGGGTCATAGTTGATCGACTGACCAAATGCATTGCTCGACTCTATGCCAAAATCGGATTGGGCAACCATCCGGAATCCGTGAGTCGTGTTATCCACCGCGAGGGTATTCTCATAAAAGACGCTTGGTGAGCCATCCCCGGGCGTTGACGACAGGTCAGCGACTAATCCGCCCGATCCACTACCGAGTACCATACAATTATGGCATTGCGTGTTTTTGTTTGCTCGAAAATACCCGCCAAACCCAGTTGAGTTTATTGCCACAAAGTTTTCCAAAAGATTGTTTTGAGGCATCTCAGCGAGTGTATTTCCTCGTGCGCTGAATTGTGATCCCGTTCGATTGTTCAGGGAAATATCGCCTGAAAATTTGTTATTCATCGCACCGGCTCCGGATGCTTCTATGTCCAAGCCGACACCCACATTCTCGGTAATATTATTTTCCACAATCGTGTTGCTGCCAGAGTACACAGCGATTCCTGCATCACCTCGATCAGCGTGACCAGAGGGGAACCCGCCGGCGATTTCCTGAGTATTGCGGGAATTGACATAATTTCGTCGAATGGTATTATTTTGCCCGTCACCGCTAGTGATTATTCCGTGACGATGATAGGAGTAGATTTCATTTTCTTCTAACAGACTGTCATTGGTGCTGTGTAGTCGCAGCATCGCCGAATTCGTGTAGCGGTTATTATGACTGATCAATAATCGTCGAAACGTGAGATGGTTGGAATTTTCTGCCAACACCGGTTCACCCGAACTACCACTGAGGAAATCAACGCTTTCAATCCGTAACCCGTCGAACGTCCAATAGTTACAAGCAAGAATGTTCAGGACAACAGGGTCACCATTACCTTGGAGAAAGGCTTTTCGCTCATTTTCAGCTTTGACGGTAATCGGTAACAATGCTGTTCCATTATTATGTCCACTGGAACACGTGATACTGGGATAACCTGTGCCAGTCGCAGTGCTATAAATACCATCTTGAGCGATCAGGGTATCACCAGGTGATAACTCTAACGTCGCATGAGCCCAGGTTCGAAAAGGAGCACTGGAGGTTCCTGCAAATGTATCTTCTCCTTGAGGGGAGATATAGAAGACTTCTGCTGACGCCAAATTCGGAAACAATAGAACGATCGCGAATAGAAGCAGAGGCATTGAGCAATCCTTTCAATTCAAGATGTCTTCAGCAGGTACGACTTCAAAAACGCGCATGCTGTTCCCTGCGCGGTCCACCTCTGAGTGACCGAAATTTTCTGATATACGAAGTATCTTCGGACGACGCATGGGGGGACACAAGCTAGTTCGTTCGTACAGATACCCAGACCGTGTCGCGTCGTCTCTTCTGTGAAGAGACGCTGTCATGCAAAACGGGCGAACCAGATCGTAGTACGATGACGTCCTCGATACGATACCGCTCGCCCCTTGAAATCGCAAGCCTTGGTTTTACTGGTCTTCAAACGAAGGAATGGTCCGAAACGGCAGAGGATTAACACGAATTTGCCATAACTCTTAATAAGAGATACATCAAGTAGGTTCTCGTGGTTCGGGAACAACGAACCCCTCATGTGTCACGGCTCCCGATCATCGTGGAAACTCCTTGCCATTATTGTCGAGGCTTCCTTTTGCACTCCCCCCTGAATCGGTGAAAATGGCCTGAGCCTCGGACTTCAGGAGCAGCATATCGATAGAGGAAACAGGTTCAATGGGGCGAATGTTGAAGGGCCAAGTTTTTCCAAAGTGACTCAAAAACCTCCGCGTTTGTGGGTAGGCGGGAAACACGATTGGGTGCCAAGCGTTGGCGAAGTCGAGAAATCCCTGTAGAAGAATTTTGAGAGTCTGAGCGTCGTTCGTACATTCAACTTGATGCATGATCAGGGCAAGACCCGGTCTGGTGGATGTGGGTGTACGGAGGGGAGGAGGGCTCCACCCACATGGAAGAAGGTACGCCCCTCTTCTCGGAGGCTCCTATATTCTCCTTGAGTGGTCCAAGCTTTCGAAGGACGGGACCGTCTTGCTCCCTCTCCATCCGCCGTCTCGAAAACCAGGGCCCGCTGACTGCCGTATGCGACCGGACGTGGCCACCGGTATGGGAGGGTGATGGGGATTCCTCCCCCCACGCAGCCTCCAGTTGGTGAGGGGCACGGAACGGGTACCCGTGCGCTTTGCCCACCGGCACAGAGAGCCACCGCAGTCGTGGCCTGTCTGAAAACGTCGGCCAAGAGTCAATCCACGCACGACACAACAGAGTGTGGCCCAGGGTGCCCAATAAACCTTGATGCCCGCCCATCAAAAAACAGCCATTGGATGTTTTTAATATCGTTCATGTAGAATTGCCACCATGGTGGTTCACACATCACCAATCGACAGACCAACGGCACGGCAAAGAGGCTTTCAAGGATGAATTCTCGAAAGGCTCTTTTTTTTTATTTTGGAGCTTGGCATCACGGATTCTAAGGCGGATGACCCATCTAGGCCGGAAGCAGCTGAGGAGGGGGTCTCCGGGGACATACCATTCATCGTTTCGGCGTAAGAGGAGAGCGACATCATGCGGACCAAATTTTCTGCCAGTAGACGAATGGCCCTGATGAGCAGGGTGCTCGTCTTGTTCGCGACACTCGTGTTCACTGCCCCCTCCATGGTCTTCGCGGCCACCCTGTTTGTTGATAGTACCGGCCAACTGACGGGCGCCACGGGCGTGATCGTCAATGGAGAGCCCTACGACGTCGAATTTCTGGATGGTACCTGTGTCGATCTCTTTACGGGATGTGACGCCTTATCTGATTTCACATTCAATACGGTTGAGGAGTTCTCGGCCGCCGCACAAGCCTTATTTGATTCAGTGTTTCTGGACGGCCCCCAGGGTATGTTTGATTCGATTCCGTCCCTGACGAACGGGTGTAGTGATGTTGTGAGCTGCCGAGTCTCGGTTCCCAGTTATTTTAGGCCCCCGCCAAACATTACACATGTACAAACCTGGGTCGCCAGTAATAGACCTTCCAATGGTACCGGCGCATTTACCGCAGATCCGACGTTAGACTTTACGGGCCTGGAAGATAGAACTTGGGCCCGATTCTCACCTACCCCAGTTATCCCGCAAGGGCAAATGCGGGTCGACTCGACGAGTTCGGATGGGGCGAACGAAAACAACGTGTTAGACGGGGACAGTGCCACCTTTTGGCGACCCTTAGGTGCGGGCCCTCCCCATGACATGGTGCTCGACCTCGGGGGTAGCTACATCGTCAGTGCGTTGCGGTATCTTCCTCATACCTTTACCCGGTGTACGCAGTACGAAGTGTATGTGTCCGTGACGAATGGTGACTGGGGCCCGGCGGTGGCGTCGGGAACATGGGGCACCGATAATTCGGAGAAGACCGCCAGTTTTGCGTCCACGCCGGGCGCCTTTGTGCGCATTGTCTATCTCAACCCGTACTGCTATGCCGCAGAACACAATGTGGTGGGCGTGGCCGTGGCGGTGAGTGGGGGCAACACGGCCCCGACTATCACCAGTAATGGGGGGGGACCCACGGCGGCGGTTAGTGTGCCAGAGAACCAGACCGCGGTGACTACGGTCATGGCCACCGACACAGATTTGCCCCCAGATGTGTTGACCTATTTCTTTGTGAGCGGCTCGGCCGATCTAGGTGCTTTCAGCATTGGTGCCAGCAGCGGGGTGTTGACCTTTAACGCGGCACCCGACTTTGAAAACCCTCATGACTTTGGCGGCAATAACGTCTACAACATCAGCGTGCAAGTGAATGATGGACAAGGTGGGTTCGACACCCAAACCCTCACCGTTCAGGTCACGGATGTGGTCGAAGGCGGTGGTGGCGGTGGAGATCATGGCAGCCTGGCCACGGACCACGCCAACTTGGCCACGGGGCAGACGAACCTGGGCACCCAAATTGGGGCTGTCACGACAGAGATGGCCGCCCAACACGACATGCTGAAAACAGGACAGGACGATACGCAAACCGCTCTTGGGGCTACGCAAACCGCCATAGCGGAGGTGAAGGCGTTAGTGCAGGGCATGACCCTTCCGCTGTGTGGCGTGGGGACGGAAGGGCAACGATTTGTGGAGGATGGGACGGAAGTGTGTGACAACACCACGGGGCTTTACTGGGTGAAGACCCCGGACGCAACCCGACGGAATCACGCGACGGCGGTGATCCATTGTGCCACGCTGGATCTGAGTAATAGCCAGACGTATCGGCTGCCGGAGATGCAGGAGTTGGTCAACTTGCTGGATTACAGCCAATTCAATCCTGCGCTCCCTGCAGGGCACTCGTTTGTGAACGTCCAGTTGTCCAGCTATTGGTCGGCGACGACGGTTGCCAATTTTCCCACGGGCGCGTGGTTGGTGATCGTCGGCGCAGGCAACGTGAAGCCCGACTTTAAAACGCTCGAACTTTTTGTCTGGTGTGTCCGTAGTGGCTCGTGATGTGGATGATTGGGGAATTTGACTAATGTGATCATTTGGCTTTGGGGGTGCAGGGGGCAGTGCCTCTGCATCTCCGAACCCGCCAACTTCGCGTGACCGTAAGTTAACCTACGTCGGCCTGAGCCATGAAGTCTCACACCTCCTGGATGTGGGGCTTTTAGGTTCTGCTGCCTTGTTCCGGCTGGCGTTGCCCCGAGAGCATTCTGTTCGCGCGCTGCTCACAGGTCTGTCCGATCTCCAACAGTTTTTCTCGGATGCGTAGACTGGCATCGGTCCCCGTACTTTCCGCATCAATTATGCGATCAGTCACCAATCTCCGATTGTCGGGGCATCGCGTCCTTTCAGGCCGGTGGCGCCACACATCATACATAACGTCGCCGTGTAGATATGCCAAAAAGGAATCACACACAGGTAATGAACCTATCCACAAAAACGAGAGGGCATGCTGTTACAGGGGTGCACGCAGAATTGGTCGAGCAATTGGTAGGCCGGAGATTCAATCAGTCTCGATATCTCTAGAATGAACATTCATTTTTTCACAGTATAGGCTTTGTCGTTGACGGCCTAGGGTTTGTCTCTTGAAATTGTTTTGTGGCCTGAAGCCAGCGGTTCTTCCACCCTCACCTTCGCATGAGGTTGAGTGGTCACGACAGGGCTGTCTAGAAAGTCAACATCACGCTGCGTGGGTCTTTTTCATGAACATCTCAACAATACCCGAGGGGTTGTCGGCACTGCCCAGGCCTATCTCCCCATGGCGTATCACAGGACATGCGGATTCTGTCGACATGTGGGCGTCCATCTCTTCTAGGCTAGAGTCAATCGCGTCCCATGGCTCCGCCGTGTTTTCTACTCTTCGCCGTCCCCTCATTTAGGAGTTAGTTCGACGCGGGCACACCCACGACATTGTGCTCCACAACATAACAGTACGGGTTGAAATAGCGCACGCGGAGAAAGGCGCCCACCCTGGGCGGAAAGCTGGCGGTCTTCTCGGTCGTATCGTTCGCCCAGGTCCCCGCCGCCACGGCCGGG
>JAJDBS010000109.1 GCA_029261235.1 Nitrospirales bacterium | reverse complement strand
CATAATTCCTTGGCGCCATGAGGCGTCAGCGCCACACGGAATTCATGATCTTTGATTTCCTTAGGAACCCCAATCATCATGGACAGACTCCTTTAGTGTTTTCTGAAAAAATCAACGAAAAATTCTCTTCTAAAATATCGATGCCTACGATTGATGTCTCTACAGCTCATGACCGACATTTACCTAGACAGCTTCAAGAAACCTCAGGTAAGATTGCCTCAGCTTGTTATCCCATTTATTAGGGCTATATCAATCAAAAATGTCTCTTCGATGAGTAAATTTACCCACCATATTTTTGTCTGCATCAATGAACGACCCAAAGGTGACCCACGAGGGTGTTGTGCAGCTTTGGGTTCAGTGGGGTTGCATGCCTTCTTTAAAAAAGAAGTAGAACGTCTCGGACTCAAAGGAATCGTCCGAGCAAATAAAGCTGGCTGTTTGGATCAATGCGAATATGGCCCAAGTGTTGTGATTTATCCCGAAGGGGTCTGGTATTGGGTCGGAAAAGAAGCGGATGTCACAGAAATTATGGAACGGCATATTGGTAAAGGGGAAATCGTGGATCGATTGCTCATGCCCGGGAAAAACGGTTCGCTTCCCATGGTTCAAACCTGAAGCTTTCCCAAGCCATTCTAAAACCTGTACCGCCATCATAAAGACTCCACTTTTTTCACCTCAGATCAGCCATTAAGACAACACTATCTCCATGGGTAATGAAGCAAAATGGAACGCCAACTTACAGAAAGTCGCGTACCTGAAAACCTTTCCTGGGTGGCTCTCGTCATGGGAGCAAGGCGTCGGATCCAGCATTGAGCGCATCATTCCAATTACTGAACAGGCTCATCATACCGTGCTCCTACTCTCTGAGGGAAAATTTATTGTGACACCTCAAGCGCATGATGAACCTCAAATGGTGACAGCCGGACTCCTCGCTGCACGCCCACATCTGGAAGACACACATACTGAAGCGTTTCAAGAATATGACCGTCTCACGTTGGTCGATCAAGAGGCCGGACGGACCGCACGTTTGGAAAATATTCTGAACGCCATCGACAACAATCTCGAACGAATTCCTGAACTCAAATCCCAGATTCGAAAGCTTGTGAATCAATGGGATAACGAAAGTCCTCGCTCATCATGAATATGTTAGAAATGTTTTCTGGAGCCCTATTTGAAGGAGTCAGCCCTATGATGGTAAGAAGAGATCATTTGCTTAGGAACCCAGACCGTTGCACCCATAATGCGATTTGTGTTCCCGTGTGCCCGACTGGATCTTGGCTTTCAACACCGCCCTATAAATTTGATTCCTCTCGATGCTTAGAAACCTGTCGGCTGTGCTTGGATGCCTGCCCCACTCAAGCCATTTACGGCGTCTTCCGCAAAGGCGAAAAACTCCTGAGCCCCAAACAAGAATAAATTAGATAATTCGTTTTCGCCAATAGCCCCAATACGCAGTGGCGACAGTCGAACACCCACCAGTCAGACCCGTCATGGCCACAATGCTATAGATGTCGCGTCGTGCAATCTTGATCGATTGGTTGGAATCTAACAGGTTTTGATTCATCGACAACGCTTGTAACGTTCGAATGCCAATCAATAGAGGCCACATACACGCGAGTCGCAGTCGTACTTCGAAACGAGGAATCGCCATTGTATATTGCCAGCCCTGGTCCAAATGATCCCGTGCTTCCTGAATCAATTGCCGAAACAACGGACGAAATGCTTGGGCCGCCGACGGGTCAAGCAGTTGCTCAGGCGACAGATTCACCTGCTTGAGCAATATCTCTGGTATATAACATCTGCCGTTCCTGAGATCTTGGGGAATATCCCGAAGAATATTAACCATCTGCAGCCCCTTGCCATAACGAATACCAAGCGGGCTCATTGTTGATTCTTTCCAGCGCTTCATTCCTGGAAGATGCGCACATATCATCTTCGTCCAAAACTCACCCACGCACCCCGCTACAGCATAGGTATAATATTCAAAATCCTGTACGTCTACTAAGGCATGAACCGTGTGTTCGTGGCTCTTGGGAAATTGCTGGAGATCAAACTCCATTCCACCAATTAACACCGATACCACTTGTGTAATCTCAGACTGATCCGCGCGACTCAATCTTAGGTACATTTGAAAACATTGCTCGAGTTGTCCGAGTAGTCGTCGTTCATATGTATTCGTGAGCTTTGGGATCACTTGCTCTTGGATCTTCTGAATCAGATTCCATACAGGCGCCTCACTTCCAAATTGTTGCTTCAGTTGCCGCAAGCACTGCAAGCGAATGACATCATCTAATTCACCTGTATCAGCAATCGTATCGGCCGAGCGCGCAAACAAATACGCAAGGCCTATTTGAGAACGAACGGCTTGAGGCAAGACCCTGAGGGTCAGATAAAATGAACGAGAGACACGCTTGAGTACATCACCGAGGAGCGTGTGATCAGATGAAGAAAGAGACATACGTTAGGCAATAAACAAATTACACACGAACCAGCAAAAGTCGTACTTACCGGAGAACAAAAGACATCAGGTGAAGCCGAGAATGCACAAAAATGCTGGCCAGTAAGGCCGGAGGACTTTTGACGAGCGGATCGTACTTGAAGTACGTGAGCACTGCAAAGGGACGAAAACGCTGCTGGCAGCTTTTTTCAGCATTCCCCTTACTGGACGATAAGACGACCCTCCATCCCCTCCTCACGATGAGTTGGAAAAAAGAGCAATTGCTTATCACAATAAAATGGATAGATCCCAGGCTCAGCCAATGTCAGCGTGTGAGACTGATTTTCTCCACTAGAAATATCAACGTCTAATATTCGTACACCGTTAGGATCATCCAATAAAAAATTATGAGGAACCAAGAAAGACTGGTTGCGCAATAACAACCTAAGCGGCGTACCAACAGCGACCGATATTTCAGAAGGGGAAAACACATAACTTTCCATATCAATCACAGTCTCTGTAGAAGTTGACACGTCACTTTGTGCCGAGAGCTCCTGAGATAACGCAAGTGCGGTATGGGCAGAAAAAATTACGGTCAAAGCAAGAATCGACACAAATCGTGTATAATATGAAGAGGACATGGCATACCTCCCAGTTGAAATGATGCCGTTATGATAACGTTTTCAGTAGGAATGGTCACCTGATCCCTATTCTTGACTCTCAATTTCTCGGTGTTATCTTTAGAAAAGCAAGAAATGGTCAAAACATGGTAGAATAACACTTGAGAAATATCGTTCAATCATATTATTTTCATGAATCATACAATCATCATCCACGACAGTAGGACAGCTGCATAAGGGAGTTAGACAATGAAAAAATTCAAAGGCATTGGGCTCTTACTACTTGGCAATATCCTCATCTTCATCACGCTTTCTATTTCTTTCACCGTGTTATCTGAATATGTGCTTCCCGCCTTCGGTATCGACCTACGCGGATCCATTGCTCAGCAGGACTTGTTATGGTCCTTTGTCATAGGGTTTGGCGGGGCGTTTATTAGTTTAGCCTTTTCTAAACAAATGGCGAGGATGTTTATTGACTGTACACAAATTACTGAACCACGCACACAAGCTGAGGTGATGTTGTATGAAACCGTGCAAAAAATTTCATCCAAATTGGACATCACAATGCCAGAAGTCTGGATTTATGATTCTCCTGACCCAAACGCATTTGCCACTGGACCATCAAAAAATAATTCAATGGTTGCCGTCTCGACCGGACTCATGAGTCATTTGAATGAAGGTGAAGTCAGAGCGGTCATCGCCCATGAAATGGGCCATGTCTATAACGGAGATATGTTTACCACAACAGTATTGGCTGGACTCATGAATACATTTGTCTACTTTATCAGCCGGGTGGTCGCTCGGAATATTGGTGATCGCAACCCGATGCTATATTTTGCGACATATATCTTTCTCCAAATCATTCTGTCAGTCTTAGCGATGATCCCCATTGGCTGGTGGTCACGTCGCCGCGAATTCGCCGCTGATCGGTTTGCCGCGAATACGGTCGGGAGTCAACATATGATTGCTGCTCTAGAAGGCATTGACCGATGGGTGCAACGGACGCAATTTCAATACGAATCCCAAGATGCCTTAGCGACCATGAAAATTTCTGGGCAATCCAGCAGTTTCATGCAGCTCTTTTCCACACATCCTCCCATTGAAGATCGCATTGCTGCCTTACGGCAGCTCTAACGCTCTGTACAAAACCTACATCCGAAAAGGGACTTGGCTCACAACCAAGTCCCTTTTTTTGCCCATCTATCAATTCACAGTGTTATGAAGTGGAAAGGAAAATGACGCTCCGTCGCACACGTGTTCGACAGAGCCTGATCAGATTTAATTAAGGTTGGGAACTGTTTGCGCTTTGTGAAACACCGGAGGGATTTCAGGAAGACCATGTTGCTGCAACACGGGAAGAAGGGAGACAGGAGGCTTCACAAGAGCAACAGGAATACCGAGTTGTCGAAAATGATGCAATCCAAATCCACACAGCACAAGTCCTATCGCATTAATGGAGTCAACATCCGAAAAATCAATGACCACTTGTCTGTTTTCTAGCCTAGTCGCACGTTCCGCAGCTTGCTCAAACATCTCACTGAGCGTCTGATTGACGTCTCCAAAGATTCGAACAATGATCGTATGCGGCAAAATCTGAAAACCCCAATGCATTTCCTGCATGCCTTCATCTAACATGAGCGTACACCTCTCTAGTCATGAAAAAAGGAGCCACCCAAATATGACGATTCAAGCAGCCCCCATCTATATATATAAAAACATGAAAGGAATATATGGCTAAAGCCTATTCACCTCGAGCTCTCTAGCCAACCCACCTATATGACTAGATCTTTTCTCAGAAACTCCCGATTTGTTCTTTCCAATAAAGGTCTAGCGTCAAACTTATTCCGCTACCTGAATTTTCTGAGCGTAATGAATATCAAGACGGTGGGCGTGCTGAATAATGAGCAGATTAAGGGACAAACAGACTCAGGTAAGTGTTGAATAGCAGTGGCCCCTGGGCTGTTCAAAAAAAATCGTCCAGCAAGGCCACAGCCTTTTTACGCGAGGATCGTACCTTCTTTTCATGAGCACCGGAAAAGGGTGAGAACGCCGCTGACGGCTTTTTCCAACAGGCCTAATATTAAATGGAGTGTCGGAGAAATCCCAGGAAGGTCGATTACACACAATTCCTTCGCACCCATTCTTTCGCTTCTTCTAAACATTGAACCTCGCCATTCAGTTGACTCTCGAACACTAATTGGAGAATTTCACCCATCTTTGGACCTGGCGAAAACCCTAGCTCAAGTAAGTGTCGTCCTAAGAGTAGAGGTTCAAGACGCTGGCTTTGAATATTGAGGCTTTCGGCCACATCTAACATAGCTTTCATGTTAGCTGGTAACCCTTTTGATAGCGGAGGACGACCGCTGTGGTCGGCCTCTACTAACCGACCGAGCATGGCAAGCGTTTCACCCGTCTTGGCCAACACTACTGACAATCTTCGTACGTGCCGCAGAGAATCTTTAAAATCAATATGCGTGAGATGGTATCGGCATAAGATCACGATCCGCTCCATCATTCTTGGCGGTGTACCAAGTCGTGTCAAAAAACATTGGAAGACCTCGATGGTGTCACAATGGCCTCGAGACCGAATGCGGCCATCAATCGTTTCCGTTGTTTCAGGCTTTCCCAAATCATGGCAAAGAGCCGCAAGCACTAAGATCGCCCGTTCATCTTTAAGTAATCCGTCTCGTTCCGCTATCAAAGCAGCCTGATCCGTAACCAACAACGTATGAGTCCAAACATCCCCTTCTGGATGGAACCGTGGTTCCTGAGGGCAATCAATCAACGACTTCAGCTCGGGATACATCTGAATCCAGTCTGCTTGAAGAAGAAACGTCAATCCAGCTGAGGGTAGAATGGATTGGGATGCCCATTTATACCACTCTCCCCAAATACGTTCGATCGAAAGAGTCTGATGTTCAGGCAGTAATGCTTGTGACAGCACGAGCGTGTCAGAGGCTCCAGTTAAACAGTATCTTCCAGCAAATTGTTGACCTCGAAGTACACGCAAGGGATCTTCCTTGAAACGTTCCGTCGTATGTCGAAGAATCTTCTGTTCAAGGTCTGAGAGCCCATCAAACGGATCTAATAATTCCTGGGTTTCTGGATCCCATGCCATGGCATTGATCGTAAAATCTCGGCGACCAGCAGCTTCTTCAATCGTCATAAATGGATCCGAGTCAATCTCAAACCCCTTATGTCCTAACCCTCTTTTTGATTCTCGCCGTGGAAGAGAAATGTCAATTGGAATACCCTTCAGCTTAATCACGCCAAACGCTTCTCCGACCAAATCGAGAGGGAACTGACTCGAAAGAATCTCGACGAGGTGGTTGGGGCGAATGCCATACACCTCAATATCAAAATCCTTAGGTGTCAGACCTAGAAGCCAATCTCGAACACAACCACCGACAAACAATGCTCGTCCGTTCACCGATTTCACTAAGCGCAGGATAACCGTATGCGCGTCACGTACAAGAGGGTCATCGACTACAAACGACAGATGGTGTTTCATGATTGGTTTCGAAAATGGGAATTGAGAGTTGTGTTCTTTTCTGCCCTCTCACATTACCAATTTCCTAAAGAAGTCATCTAGAAAAAATCGAAAGGAACGAAACATTCATCCAGAAAACCATCACAAGCAAGATCCCTGGTAACTCAATGTAGCAAACTAGCTCAATATCCAGTCCCACGAGCGCCACGGCAGCGCCTATCGCCTCAGGTACGCGCGGCGACTGCTGCAGGGGTAGGTCACGGGATTATGACCAACCCGGAATGAACCGGGTTAAGATACATAAACCGAATCAATTGCAACAGACTCGCCTACCCATCACGTTGTGAACGTAGACGATCAGTAAATAAGATTTTTTAACGTCATGGTCCACTCAACTCATTGATGTTGCCGGGTGTCGGCCCGGCAGCCGATCTACTTTTTTTCGGGAAAAATAGACAAAACCATTGATGCCCAGTCCGGCCAGATTAAAAAGGATGAACATAGGAAGGAGAGCGGCCCAACTCGCTGCGCTCAGACAAGGCCCGTAGAATGATAAGAGCGTTTATCCCGAGAGCCGGCCAGCAGGCGTCGGACATGGGAAAAAGGCGAAATGCTCAAGAAGGGGAAACTCGTTGCAGGAGAAAAGTTATAGACAAATTAGATGATAAAAAATACTGAACATGTAACACTTCGCTTAGCAGAACGATTACATTTTGGCCATCATGAAGAAATGCAGTGAATTTATAAGTTATTGATTTAAAACATTTTACATTTCATTGAAAACCTGAGATTCCTTTAAAAAGCACCCCAATGGCCCAGAGTGTTACTATGAGTGAAGATTTCTGAGTTAATTGCCAGACGGTTTTACCCATACTCCAGAGCATCCGAGCGATTTTCGCTTTCTTGCCTATCGCAGGGAAAGCTAGAATAGTTGGCTATTGAAGAATTGACCTGATTGATTATATGGGGCTTTTAATTTGCGCTTTTCCGAAAAGCGACAATTGAAACTGAAGGCGAGAAAGCTATCCTTGTATGTTTAAGGGGCGTTTGCTATCGGCCCAGGCTGTGTAAAAACTCCCCTGCCCAAGCATTTCAACGCTGCAGTAGACGCGACAGCCCAGCTCCTCTTCTGTTTTTTGTTTTGCGTGGCGTATTTATTTTGCGGCACCACGAGGCGCCCTGAGGCGTCACTGG
>JAJDBS010000108.1 GCA_029261235.1 Nitrospirales bacterium | reverse complement strand
GCAAGCAGGGGAATGGGAGGAAGGCGAAAATATCACAGGACGGGTCACGATGTTTGGGGATTTAAACATTACCAAGATCATGGATAACGGCAGTCCGGCCTTGGCCCACGGCTGTGCCATGAAAACGCAGTATGACAATGCGGTGTTAAATCTCGTGGCGGGCACTGATGCCTACCTGACGGTGACCTGTGAAAAAGTGATCATCACGAATGTGAATGTGGACTACAACACGGGCGACACCCGCCCCAACGAAAACGTCACCATTAGCTATCGCAAAGCCACCTGGCGCTACGGCACCGCCACCACGTCGTATAACTTGGAGGCGGCGACTGACTAAACGAGAGTCAGCGTTTTTTGCTCTCATCCTTGGGAATCCAGGGATGGGAGGGGATTCTGGGAGTTAGGAATGAGTTGACTGTTTTTATGATTGCTACAATTCGTCTCTATAAAACTAGAGCTGCTTTCATTCCTTGGACAGGACGGTTTCATAGGGACGCGTTGATGAACAGTCGGCTGTATGGTTGGGACCAGATGCATAGGGATACAGACACAGAGGCGAATCTCGCCGAGTGTTGGCGAAATAGTCAATACTCAGGCCTGCCCCCAAACGCATATCTTAAATGTCTATTGGGATCCAGTAGACAGCCCACCTATGTTTAACCTGGAGGTTGAGTAATGTTTGACCTAGCTGAATTCAAGAAGGATATGAAGGGGCAGGAGAGTACTGATCTGGGTGGCTTAATGAAAGCCTTGGAGGAAGACCCCAAAAATAAAGAAAAAATACAACGTGAACTTAACAAGCTGAAAGTTGAAGTCGCGAAAAAATTCAAAGCAGCCTTGGAGTATTTGATGCGCGAGATGAAAGAGGTACAGTATATCGGACTAAAATCTTTTGTGGCCGAGTACAAGGGAACAACGACCGCCAGGCAAGGGAATGGGATCGTGGAATATACGTCCAAACACTTTCATGCGACAGCCAAAATATTCAGCATTACCCCGTTGGGGATAAAGTACGATATTGGTTTTATTCAGATATGCAGCAGCCGTACCCAAAAACAAACATATACAGATGAAAAGCTGAATACACGGTGGGAAATCCCTGGAAAATTTCCAATGAGTGACAGCGCGGGTAATAATTCTTTTCCGTGGTACTTCGTAGGATCAGGGGTTAGTTGTTTGTATGATACCGCACGGAAAAAGTCCGAGTTGAAGGGATCTAATACTTTTGAACTGGATGATAATTTTATTGGTATTAAAACCCCTATAAAGATAAAGTATAAAAAGAACGATAATAATAACGATACTACATTATTAACGAAAATAGAAAGGAAACAGAACTTTCAGGCGTGGTTTGCGGTAAAGAGGTCGGGCAGTACACCTTCAACTTACAGGTTGATGAAAGAAATGAAATATGGTTTTGATTTTGTCATTGAGCATAATCAACCTCAGCCAAAAGTAACGTCAAAAGAGATTAAAATTGAACACACAGTTCCGATGGAAAATACGCATTTGCCAGATGCTGCAAAGAAGGGCCCAATGATGAACGCTGGTGATAAGCTTAACGCTTACAAAGATAATACTTTGAAATGCGCCTTTCCGAATTCGACGAAGACTATCATCCCTTTATAGCCATTCCTGGAAATTTGAGTGGGGGAAATAGGAGATAGATACTGAATATCAGTGGGGGTAGGCATTGGGGTCAGGCCTGCCCCCCTGACTTGAGCTAAACAGATGTGAGTCTGTGTCGATCAACAGTGTGATTGACAGCATACTGGATTTTACTACTTTTAAGCTTGGTGAACATGGCTGGGTATGTTTCCTACAATCCAGAGCCTTTTAGGTGACGAATAAGATTTTCTGGTCCCTCATGAACAGGAAACACAGGAACAGATTGGAGCTTTACAAAAATGCAGGGACAAATTGCACAGTTGATCAGCTCTCACGCCCAAGCGGATCGCCAGGTTGTCCAGAATGTCTTTGCAAGTGGATTCCAAACCATGGGGCATTGGCGGGCGTTTTTGCGCGCTAACCTCGGTGACTGTGTGACCCAGTTCAGAGCGCCTGCGTTCAGGTGGAACGTCGCAACATTTCAGGCGCTCTACGTCGCCTGTTGGATCCATCATCCCGTTGAAAAAGGCTCGTACATGATTGATCTGGGTGGGTTGTCTCCCTCGAAGCGAGATGTGATTAAGTCTGCCTATGCTAGCCATTGCACGGGACGTAAAAGTTCGCACCTCAGTGGGGCTGGGCGATCGGCATCAAAAGGTTGGAACTTTCTCAAGGGCTATCACGAACTTTTGATACAGTTTGAAGAAACAAAAGGACGACCCTATCTCTTCTTGAAAGCTGAAGGACATACCACGGGAATGTCTGGAATCATCCCTCACATGCAGAGTTGGATACACAAGAAAAAACACGGCGAAGGTTTGCAGGCATCCGCGGCTTTGAACGCTCTCAGTGTCACGAGTCCTCTTGTTGAATCTCGCGCGGCAGAAAATTATGGGAAGGGATACAACAAGCTTCTGAAAGATGTGTTAAAACTTAGCGGAAGGAATGTGACCGTGCGAGAGATGATGCCCGCGCTGTTCAAAAAGACCGGCTACAACAAATTCACGCCGGCATTCACCATGACCGCGACGAACAGACAGCTGGGTGATGCCCTTTCGCGATATTGCCAGGAGGCATCGCACGTTGGGGCTGGTGGAGTCCGTTATCGAAACGCTGGACAGATCACAACTGAGATGGTTTCAGACCTCAGAAAACTTGCAGGCACTCTCCAGAGCGACGGAGACGTGAGTCTTCGACGCGTCTATAGAGAAATTCGGCTTAAACCCACAGAGATCGATGCATCGCTTCAAGTCTTCTACAGGTCACCAGTCGCGTAAATTGGCAACGTTCTCACTTTCTCGAAGCGTTGCCCCAAAACCTGTTCTTCATCAGATTTGTAACCTCGCTGATTAGCCAACACTGCGTGAAACGTTTTCTCGGAGCATACTTGTAGGGATTGTATCGACTGGGTTCGCAAAGGGTGGGCGTAGAGCACTCAGAAATTTCTGAGAAAAAGTTAGAGCCACCGGCCAGCGAGAGGTTTCAAGGGTTCGGCGATTGATTGCAAGCGGGCCAGGCGGATGACGTCTTGATCTTTTAGGGTGAAGAGTGCCATAAGGCCCTTATCGAGAATGCATTCCATTGCTCGTTCGGAGAGCAATACTTCTGCGCAGGGTTTGATTCTGGATTCTCCCTCATACCTGAAAATATGCAGAGGTAATCCTTCCACTTCTAGAAACAGGCCCGGTCTTCCATTCCAGCTTTCTTCCATAAATGCCCTTCCAATTAATTCCAGACAGGCAAAGATAGGATTGCCCCAGAGATATTCCTCGTGGATAGGTGGGCTAGTGAGTTCTTCGAACGCCCAGGTTTCGATGGGTTCGGTATTTGGCCCATAGGGAAGGCGGAGTAAAAAACGTGGTAGCGCCAACCCCACATAGGAAGCCTCGGGACGGCTCCGCAGGGCCTGCCAGGTTTCTTGTGCTGTTGACTGGCTCACCTTCTGCCAATCTTCCGGGTCCTGTATATCAACGAGTGATGGGCAGCCAATGAATTGCGAGCTAGCTTGTGCGAGAAAGGGTGCTCCGGTCTGTTTGGCCAGCTTGGCTAGTCGGTCTAAGAGTGAGATGTCTTCGGGGGTTTGGTCAAAGGTATAGTTTCCCGCCACCACGGCCCAGGGTTGACCACCAGGCGTTCCGCCAGCCTGATTGCTGAGCAGTCGAGCTAACTTGCTTGAGCCAAGGTCTTCCCCTTCTGCAAGATCCGCAGCCAACTCTTCTTTTGAAATATCCACCACAAAGAGTTTGAGATGGGTGGACAGTTCCAGTCGCTGCGTCAACCTGATTAGCCCCTGCCACGCGGCTTCCATGTGTTGAAAATCGTGATGGTGCAAAAGCGTTCGCATGAGGTCTCCCATGGCACATTCCACCTGGGACAGGCGTTCGGGTTGTTGAGGATCAGTGTTGGGCACCAGGTATGGGGCGACCGTTTCCTCCACAAATCGCTGCCAGTTCCGTTCATCTCCAAATGCCGTTCCCGCGGATGGGGCGGAGGGCGTTTCTTCCAGTATGCGCGCCAGGACGCCGCCTGGATCAGGCGGGGGTTGTGACAAAGCTGAGGGCGTGGTTGCTGCAGGTTTGGATTCTTGATGTGATGGGGCAGAGGACGGCGCCAGTTCCCAGGCCTGCATTTCAGCCGAGGCCTCCTGAAAGGTGGAAGGATCGCGTAGTCGTTGGTGCAAGCTCATCAGTGCAGGCAATGACTCTCCTTGTCTTACTAGACGATCGGGATGAAAGTCTTCCATCGTGTGAAACGTTACTGAAAGTTTCGTGCCTCCTTCCTGCAATGCCGGGAGGGTCAGGTGAACGTTGAGTCGGGTCATGAGTTGATCCATTGTTTCAAAATCGACAAGGTGGGGGCGGTAATCAGGGACAAGGAGAGCACCGGGATTGTTCGTCTGGCAATTGGCCCGGCCGCTGAAGTCTCCGAGAATGAGCATGTGAAAGGGCGTCTCCTCAGTCACCTGGCCAATTGATTCAGCCATATCCGAAGTCAACGATACGTCCAGTTTTCCAAATGAAATTGGTGTTGTCATGAGGGTCCCGCCTTTTGTGGAGGTGTACGGTTTGCTGTCGAGCCATTCTACCCAAACGCATGAAATTTTACACGATCACATGGCAGTCTTTTGGCGGCGGAGAGTTTGAGAGGAATATCTCTGTTCGAAGACAAGTAAAATTGAGCCGTTCCTCGTCATAACAGACACATCCGTCGTGTAGCCTCCGTGGTGATCAGGATGCAGGTTCGACTTTTTTACACGGTATTTCATTTCAAAAATTGAAACGTCTTTGAAACTTGGTTAGGAATAGATTGTTCTATTCGCGAAACCATTCACTTTTGGCAGTCATGTGAACGGCCATAACGCCATATGGATAAGGGCTTTATTGCTGTGGAGCTTCTCTGATGTGTGTGGCATAATGGTTGCTTTATTGAATGAATATGGAGCTGGCATTGAACGTAAGAGATCTTGGAAATGCCAGAGAAATAGGTAATTTCATAATTTAGAGTAAATAATCCAAGAGGTGACGTGATGTTGATTGTCTTTCGACTATTTTTTCTTGTGACGAGTCTTGGATTGCTGGGCTGTCAGGCCCATGTTCAACATCAGTGGAAGGCGGAAACAGATCGAGTCCAACCCCCAAAGGTCGCCTGGGTGAATCAAGCCCCAGAGCCTCAGGTCACAGTCGTCACGTATGAGGATTCTCAAAATCTAGGAGACAACGTATTGGTCGATCCGATCTCTGTGAAGAGCCAAAATATTGTCTCCCTTTCGGCGCCATTGTCCTTTGAGCATGATCTTGATTTGAAATCGACAATATATCTTTCCAAAGCTGGAGAGCTCATGGCTGATCTCACGATTGAGAATCGCAATGTGGTATCAGTCAAGCAGATCACTATTCATTGTGTGGAATATAATATGAATAATTCTGTTGTTCGTGAGGCATCGGTGACATTAGAAAGAACGCTTCAGGTGGGCGAGTCGTCATATTGGGATCAAGTGAACTTTGGCTATGTCCATGATGCGTTTGAAACCGTTCAATGTGAAATTAGGGAGGCTCATCTTTCTTGAGTGACCTGACCACTTGTCGAAGATGAGTTTTTCTGGTGTGTGTATTTTCTCCCAATCGTCCCTGAATCTCGGCGTTGCCCAGCTTCAATGCGAGATCTTATTCATCACTCTTCCTGTTTCTGCAATTTTTTCCTTAGCGGCTTAACCGTTCATCCTCTTCCCTCCTGACAGGGTTCCTGTCCAGATGGTAGCCATGCACCTCCTGTCATAGTCAATTCTGCTGTGCAATCAGCACGTAGGATACTTTCCTTACATCGCAATCTTTTGAGAAGCTGGGATCATAGAAGTCTATGAGACTTTGTGCAGATGACATGAAGTATTGGAATGAAGGATCCTGAATAATGTGGAGTGAAAAATTGTATCGGATAAGATAATATTTGTATCGAAAAAGATACGGAAAGAACATTTTGTCATGTTCATGAAACAAGCATGCCGTGGAATGATCTTAAATTTTTAAAATAGGATGATGAAAAGTTGAGATAGCAAAAAACATTACGCTCCGACCTGGTTTCATCATTGTGAATGATAAGCGAGAAAATCCAATGCGTGAGAAGAGTTTGATGAAAGTGGCCTAAGGAAATAGTTATGGCACGCCCATTGCTTTATCCCTTACGTATGAACACAAACACGAAACTGGGAGAGAAGCGAGTCTCCGGTATCATCACTAACAAGGTTTCTTAACTAGGAGGGTACGGATCATGGCAATCGAACAAAATGGTTTTCTGAACATCGGGGACGGGGCGATCCCAGGAAATGCAACGGTTGATGGGTATCAAGATCAAACAGTCGTGCAGGCCGTGTCCTATGGGGTCTCGCAAGCAGGGGAATGGGAGGAAGGCGAAAATATCACAGGACGGGTCACGATGTTTGGGGATTTAAACATTACCAAGATCATGGATAACGGCAGTCCGGCCTTGGCCCACGGCTGTGCCATGAAAACGCAGTATGAC
>JAJDBS010000107.1 GCA_029261235.1 Nitrospirales bacterium | reverse complement strand
CCTATCCCTTTATCATTTCGTGCCTTGAATCATGGCGCAAGGTTCTAATTCTTCTATTCTTTGGAAACCTGATTTTTCCATCCACTGTCGAGATTCTTCTATCCTAAAACATTGCCCTTTTTCGGTATTCACTAAAATATGAAAAGCAAAGGCGGTGGTCCATGCCGGACTCGTTCCCGCAGGATCTAAAAATCGGTCTTTAATAATCAATTGCCCGCCGGCCTTCAAGCTGCCATACACTTTTTCAACTAACGCCGCATTGGTCTTTCCGTCTTGATAATGCAAAATGTCGGACATGAGTGCGACATCATAGGAACCCTCAAAAGCATCCTTATGAAAATTGCCTGGCTGCAAATGAATCCGGGAGGTTAAACCAGCTTCTTCAATAGATTGCTTCGTCACCTTCAATGTTGCCGGTAGATCAAATACTGTGGCCGTCATTTCTGGATATTCTTGGCAAAATGCAATCGCGTTCGTGCCAGCTCCACCTCCGATATCCAACATTCGTTTCGCACCAGTGAGATTCAAGCGTTGAGCCAAAGCCGGACCACTGCCTCGCCCAATTCGATCCAAGACCGTCAGCACCTGCGCCCCTAGTTCTGGATCGGTCTCAAATACATGCTGTTTCACGGGAGACTCTCCCGTTTTGACCGCCTGCTCTAGCTGCCCCCAGTTATTCCATTCTGCATTATGTAAGGTCAGCAAATGCCCCACATATTCGGGGCTGGATTGTACCAGATATCGTTCGGCCACAGCTGTATTGGCGTATTTCTCTTCTTCTTTCGCAACCACACGCATGGCCACGAGCGCATTCATGACCAGTTCTAACGTGCGTGGGTTCAACGCACGCTCCTCCGCCATCTGGCTGATCGTCAAAGAAGCTCCCTTGAGCACCGAGAACAGATCAAGCTGAACAGCGGTGAGAAGAATTTTGGTTTCCCAGTAATAGCCTATCTGGAAAATATCAGCGAGGGACAACTCACGTGGCACGTAGGGCCTCAAACTCAAAATAGTGCATAATCAGTGGGATTCGTGGTCGATCTTAACGGGGGCAATTGTTCTATGGCAAGAAACTCCGTCGAAGGTACGCATAAAAAACGAGGGCAACCAGCAAATCGCTAGTTGCCCTCGAATTCAGAGCCCTCTTTTATGAGAGTACGATCTTATTTGATCTCGAAATTGGCTTCGGCTGTACCGCCATCTGCCACTTCAACTTCAACTGTCATCGCTTTTTTCCCACGGGCTTGTTTGGCCACGGAAGGATGGAAAACCGCAACAGTATGTTTCCCGGCTGGCACATCTTTAATTTCAAATGTCCCGTCGGCAGCCGTCGTCGCATAATGTGGGTTTGTCACAGGCAAATACCAGCCTTGCATGAACTCATGTTGGTCGCATTGTAAGCGAAGCACAGACCCTTTTTTGGCAAATTTCAATTTGACCTTCTTTGACAACTTGGACCCTTTTTTGGCCAATCCAATATTAAACTCTGTGCTGGATTTGGCACCTAGCTGATCAAAACTATGTGGATTGTGCAACACGCCTTCTTTCGACTTAGGATCGTCTAGATCAGCATCGTTATTTTCCACATAAAAGAGGCCTTTGCTCACGGCTACTCCGGTAAACGGCGCGAACTCGCAAAGATCAGCCATAACCTTTTGTGCTGGTGCTTTGGCAAAACCCTTCATCCAAGCCTTATCCTTAATGCTGGTAATTGCTAGAACCGCATCTTTTAAACCTTTGCTTCCATCCACTTGAACTTCTTTCAAAAGACGGGTTTCACCATCTTCGCTTTTGCTGGTATTTTTTTTGCAAAAGTCCACATTTGGGAATTTAGAGAATGCAAACTCCTTAGGTGGTGGCACTTTCCCCGTAAAGGTGACTTTTCCCTTAATGGTTCCCCCAGCTTGGGCCACGAGAGGGGCAGCAAGGAGCAACCCACCCATCAATAAAGACAAAGTTAGAGACTGACGTTTCATCATGGTTCTTCCTCCTAGTTAAGAAAATTCGATTTGTTGACGAGGGTAAATGAACAAATAAGATGTGGGTGAAACCGGGCGGTCTCCTGTATCCCGGCCAGATTCAGACAGACAACCTTGGAATGATCGAATTACCGCACCCACTTCCGTATATATCAGGAATAAAAAAATCGTGTCAAGAAAACACAGGCACACTGGGCCATATGGACCATGCCTTAGGTCCTTTACTTTCGCTAAACGACGGATTAGGCGAATATGATGATAAAACATCTAAATACAAAAAAAGGCGTCTCGAGCATGAACATAAAGGAAGTCTCAGAGGACAGCTTCTCTCAGTACACTGAGTAGCTCGTCTAACCGCCCTTTCAGCCCTTCAGCTTGGGATACAGGCGCTAAACACATTTGATCGGTACAGAGAAAGGCCGCAGGCTTTCCATCATAGGGAAAAACAATCTCACCCCATTTCATCGTCCCATTCTGAGGATCAAACTGCTTGACCATCTTGCCTGGGCAGTACAATCGATGAGCCTCAGTTAATAGAGTTCTTGTCCTCATATCATCTGACATGCCAACCACCGCAATATGAACAGGCGCTCTGAACCATTCATCCATCGCAAGGCCGATTAAGGAAATGGGAAGAGGTTGTGGTGTCGTCACGACAGATTGAAGCGTGCGCTGTGCCGTCAATCGATACTCATCGTTATTCGTCAGATGAAAAAGATCCAAATAGAGTCTAGCCGCCTGAATATTTTCTCTCGCCGGCTTTGTGGGCATTTTCAATAAACCCAAATTTCCGGGCGAACGTGGACGATCGAAAAATCCACCACCATTGACATCGCCCAGTAACAACTCTGTGCTCTGTGCAAGAGATTCGACGTTCTGTAAAAAGTTAGGATCTTCAGTTGCTCTATAGGCCTCCAGCAAAGCCAGGCCCAATCGAATATGGTCCGATAAGATTCCACGAAGCCGTGGAGAATCACCCATCGCTCCATGAGCCACTCCCGTCTCCTTATCAAACCGCTCCATCATTATCTGGGGTAAGACATGGAGCGCTCGATTTTTCAACATTGGTTTCCCAAACGCCTGCGCGGCATGAAGGTAGGCCCACGCCATATCAGCATTGCTACCCGTATACATTCTCTTATCCACCAGCGGCATTCCCCTCGCCTTCCGATGAGTGGAATTCCAAGAAAAATACTCCGCTCCTGAGACAAAAGTCTTTCCATCCTGGTCACGGACATCCGCATCCTGGCTCTCAAAGAATTGACCTGTTTGAGGATCAACTAAAAACTTCTCCACATAATCAATGATCCGCATCGCAATATATTTGTATTCTGTATTCTCTGTGAACTGATAGGCTCTGACGTAATTATGAAGATTCTGAGCTTGAACCGTGAGCATTTTTTCAAAATGCGGCTGACTCCAATCAGCCTGTTCGGCATAGCGATAAAATCCTCCCCACACCGGATCAAGCAAGGCCACTTGCTTCTCTAATGTCGTCAGCCCCATGTCAATTAATTCTTCGTCATGCTCAAAGAACCCGTAGCTAAGGGCCATCTGAATGGCTTCAGGCTCAAAAAATTTCGGATGATCTCGAAAGCCCCCGTTCACCAAGTCAAACTCTCGTTTCATCATCTCCACGCTATGACTCGCCATAGAAGAACGAAGCGTCCCACTTGGTGATTCATTCGTTTGCCCATGTTCCTTCACACGATTCCACAACTGGTCCGCTTCTTCGCGTAGATCAACTCTTTCTGATTCATACAGCACTTTGGCTTCTTTGAGAAGTTCGATCATGACCTCTGGCTCCAGAGAATTGGCCTGAAAGAGAATTTCTCCGGTTGGCAATAACAGGCTTGTCGTCGGCCAACCACCAGTTCGATATCGTGATTCAAGATCAGGGCGTTGATCCGTGTCTACCCGCACCGCAATAAAGTTGCTCTGGAGTAAAGCGAGAACCTGTGGATCGGCATAGGTCGTCTGATCCATCACATGGCAGGCATGGCACCACACTGCCGTCAGGTCTAGGAGAATGAGTTTGTCCTCAGCTTGAGCTCGATCAAAAGCCTCCTGTTCCCATTCATACCATTGAATATCTTCTTGAACATCTGTCTCAGCCTGGTGAGATAATGCCACTTGTTCCCCATTGAAAAACAAGCAGGCCGTACAAAAAAATATGAGTAAAATTTTCATCAGGTAGAACACGTAGAATGCAAATACATGGAGTTTAACGGAAACCAATTCGTGAGGGGGCAGGAGTGAAGCGCAACGAGTGAAATGAGAAAAACTTTCGCATATTCATGTTCCACACTTCACACTTCTCACTTCTCACTTCTCACTTCTCACTTCTCACTGTTACGTACCAATCTTCGCATCTAACAGTCTGACAATGGCTGCGGCGGCTGTCACACGGACGGCCGCATCACTATCACGAAGGGTTCTTTTCAGGATGGGCAACAACGTACGTTCCTGCATCCGACCTAATGAGCGTACAGCAGTAATCCTTGGACGGGGTAAGGGATCATTCAGGATAATCGTCAATGTCCCGATGACTTTCGGGCCTTTCCCATTCCCCAACGCTTTAGCTGCACTTGATCGTATGGATGGATTGGTATCTTGCAAGAGTTCATGCACCGCACTCTCCACCATGGAATAAGGAGCTCCAACCCGTAACAATGAGGCCACGGCAGCCGCTTTTACCCCAGGATTAGCATCAACGAGGGCACGATTGAGAGTCGGCAAAACCTTGTCCTGTTCAAAATACCCTAAACTCAAAGCGGCGACGCTACGCACAGCCGGAATTCGATCAAACACTGCAGCCTTAATCGTTTGTAATGATTCAGGAAATGTCAACTTGCCTAATGAAATTAGCGCAGCGGCACGAATTGAAGGCTGCTTATCTCTGGCGGTTTTCTCTAAAATCGGCAGAGCTCGTTTGTCCTTCAATTCACCAAAGGCACGTATAGCTCCCCCCCGTTCATAGCCTTCCTGACTCTGAGATCCTTGCTCTATTCGCGACCAATATTGTTTGTGACCCAACTCATATAACGCCCGAGCAGCTGCAATTTGCACTAATGCCTGTTCATCTTTTAGGGAATCTTTCACCAAAGAAGTGAGGCCGGCCTCGTTAGATCTCCCCAGGCCAATGAGTACCGAAACTCGAACAAGTCCTGCCTCATCTTTCAAGGCATTTCGAAATTTCGTGGATTGTTGACCGGCCGTTCGCTTGGACAGGATTTCCGCAGCCAACGCACGTAGCATCCCCGACTTGTCAACAAGTCCACCCTCCAAGTATGAGACGACTTCATCAGAATCAATTTCTTTGAGGGCCGTATACGCAGCTCCTCGAATTTGTTCGCGCATATCCGTAAGTCTGGGTAAGATACTGGCAATCGCCATTTGCCGTAACAATCCTTCATCTTCTCGTTGAGTAGCTTTCACCAACTCTTCATAGGCATCCAAAGCCTTCGGGGTTTCGCCTACCCGAGCTAATGCTAAGAGATGCAAGCGCGCAACGCCAGATGGCACAGGAGTCTTCTTGAGGACGGGTTCGAGCATCTCAACCGTTTCTTGGAACTTTCCCTGTTCATACGCTTGCTGCGCATTGGCCATCACGGTATCCATGGCATCATCAGCCCACACATTGCCGAAAGAACAAACCCATAGAAAGAAGAAACCCAAGAACACATGCTGATTTTTTTTAGCTTTCATTTTTAACCACCACATCTCCATACTTACCCTTTCGGAATGAGCGCTTCTTGAGCTTCAATCTTGCGGTATCCTAATGGAGGATTAAAATAATAGTCCGGCTGTGATGAAAGTACCACATGCCCATATTCGACAAACCAATCACGATCTTGGCTGAGGAGCTTCAAGAGGACGTCTCGCTCAGGGTCGACCCATTCAAAAAATTGTTCTCTTTGGCCAGATTGATTCTGTACGACTACTTCATAGAGTACGGCTGGATGGCCACTAACCACGGAATCACCGATTAATGTCCGACTCGTTTCGCCTTCCAAGGTGACAGAAAATGGTAACAAATACTCAGATGTTAACGGAACGCTCACAACCATTCGTCGCTGGGATATGATATACCAGACCTTTTGTTCGTCCAACCGGACAATGGTGACGCCGGCGTACCCTAACTCCGTTCTGACTCCCCCCATATGTTCGATTCGATAACGATCATGTTTGACAAATAATTGAGCTTTGGCTGCGTGGCCATCAATATTCCATATCAATCTGGCTGAAAATTCACCGGCATTCGTCGCTCCTAACGTATCTTGTTCTGCCCATACTTCATATGGTGGGAAGATGATCGCAACAAAGACAATGACTAAGAAATATAAAGGCGGGAGCCAAATCAAAAAACTAGAGTATAGCGGGCAGAAGTTCTGTCGCCATCTCATGGCCTTTGATGTTCAACAAGAGGCTGAATGTTGATCGCACGTCCTAGGGCCGCCGGTGTAAACCGAGGCGGCTTTTGTCGAGTATGGGCTGTCCACCGTCCAACTGGAGAGTCCAGGGAAAAATCTGCATGAGAGACTTGTTGCGACTCGACGGTGATCATTTTAGTGTATTGTTGCTTCACACTTGGATGCCAGGCCCTCAGGCGATACGTTCCTGGAGGAATATCTGAAATCTCAAAATCCCCTGCTTGATTGGTAAACGCATAATAGGGATTCTCTACCGCAATCGCCCAACTTTCCATATAGGCATGAAATCCACATTGCATCACAAACGTTGTTCGGCCTTTGGTTAGTTGAAATTGGTGTACCATGGACTTTCCCGGTACATGCTCATGCGTGGCATGCTTGTTTCCTCGATGATGATTGCTATTAAAAGGAAGCGGAGAATTAAATAAGACTCGTGTGCCATGGGTCATTGAGGTTTCATAAGCCTGAATATCGTGCATCACCGGATCCATATTCACGATTTCAATACCATGTTCACTGCGAACGACTGTCGTAAATGGGAGAAACTGACAATCTCTGGCTTTGACCTTTGGGATAGACAGCGCAAACGGTTTCCCGGACGCCACCCCTTCCAGAACCATGACCACACCTTGCATGTGATTACGCTCATTCACCACAAAGTCTTTAAGCAGACGCCATCCTTTTCCATCGGAAATGCGGCCACAATATTCAGGATCAGGAAAAGTAATGAGATTGTAGGCTTTGGGTGAAGGGGCAGGCCCATTGAGACTCACAGCACCCCTAATCGTTCCTCCAGCTTCCACCTTCATGACCTCATACGCAGAGGCGTTTTGATCTCCAATGATAAGAAGACACGCAAGAAGGAGGAGATAATTCATATTCGTCAGTGAATCTGTCGACGAAGGGAGGGGATAATGACTTCGCCCTCATCAAGCAACTCTACACCAAATCGTGGGTTATCATGCATTTCATGAGCACTACGTCGCCCTTTGGGGGATTCATATTCAAAATTGACATTTGCCGTTTTGCCAGCTTCAACTGTCACTTTTTGTTCAATATACACTTTCATTCCAGGATGCCAGACAACCAGATCATATTCTCCTGGTAGAATATCTGAAATTTCAAAAATTCCATCTTCTTTCGTGATGGAATAATAGGGATTGTCCAACACTAAGCCCCACGAAAACATATAGGGATGAAATCCACATTGCATTACGAAAATATTTCTATTTTTTCGAAGATGTATCTTCTCCACCATCGGCTTGCCAGGCATATGCGTATGGACATGCTCACCAAGCATCCCCATCACCTTATGAAAGGGGTTCATTGGCAACGGGCGGTTAAATAATATGCGAGCACCTCGTTCACGAGCGGTTTCATATCCTTGAATATCATGTTCAATCGGATCCATATTGATCACGGTCAATTCATCTCGATCTTTAATGACATTCACGAAAGGTGTAAAATCGCAGTCAATCGCTTCGACTTCAACCTTCGGCAGATCAAAGGGTTTGCCCTTCTTCACATTCTTCAACATCACGACAGCATCTTTTAACGTGCCCTCCGGACCAATAAGAAAATCCTCGACAATTCGCCAACCAGTTCCCGTTGAAATTCTTCCACAATAGACCGCATCAGGTATGGTGACCAAATTCATGGCCATGGGACGAGGCTTCTCCCCTAACAATGTGACGGCCCCCTTAATTGATCCTCCACTTTCTACGACCACCCCCTGGTAAGACCATCCATTTGATGCTCCCAGCAGGACTATCAATAGACTCCAGCATGCAAACCGCACAATCATCACTCTTCCTCCTTACCGGCCTACTATTCGTATCCTAGGTTCGTAAAGACTTCTTCGTTCTAGATGAATATACCACTACTTTGCTGATAAAAAAAAACGGGGAAGCCGAAGCTCGGCCTCCCCGTTAAAACTAGCAGATTCAGACACTCGCCCTTTACGTTATTTAAACGCGACTGGCGCGATTTGTCCTTGGTCAGAATTAGGCATCTTGGCTTCCTTCACCCCAGGAGCCACACTGCCCAATGGCAACAGTCGTTGATCATTGGTAGGTAACACTCGGAAATACCCCCATTGCCCAGATTGGGAATAGGGAAGCCGTTGATTGCTATACACATAATCAGAGGCCATGTGATATGGACCACCGGCAGCAGGGATAAAGACATCAATCCCTTCTGAACCGGCAAACTCTACGACACTGATGTCATCAGCACCTTCCATAAACGGTTCA
>JAJDBS010000106.1 GCA_029261235.1 Nitrospirales bacterium | reverse complement strand
TTGAGGCCACGGTCCCCTTGTTTCAAGATCGCAATAATTTGTGTGTCGCTGAATCGAGACGTTTTCATGAGAACCTCCTGGGTGAATGATGCCAGAAAGCTCTACTTTTGGTCTGTCCATGTTTTGGGGAAGCTTACACATAGGCTTCATTGGTGGGTTCCAATGGATTGGTGAGTAGGTTTTTGTTTAATGGGCTGAGGGCAACGTTTTGAATAAATACATGAACTGCCAAGAAAGAGGAGACGAGAACCACCAGTGGTCTGTGCTGCTTCCAACGCATTCATTTGAATGGCCAAATTGAGGTAAATAAAGTCGACACAGAATGTGCTGTTCGCCAAAATGCCTCCGACTTTTGCTGAAGTGAGAAAGACAACGTCTGGTTTTTTAACTGAATAAAATGGTCGACCTGTTGTTAATTCGTGAGGTCAAGCTCCTTGTGGGATTTGAAAATAATGGTTGTGTATCCTCTGATTTGAGAGCATTGAGAATGGCAGACCCAACGAGTCTACGGTGCCCGGCCACATAGATTTTGCTATTTGTATTCATTGCACCTAGCAGTTCTTAAGTAAGGATTATTAAAGGGATGTGGCGTCAATCACCAGCCCACCATTTATGAGGGAATTTACTCTTGATTGCCGCATCTCCACTTCCTTTTGGCTCTATCCCTGCTTTTCGCATATCCGCATCGATCATGATGTGAATTAATTCGCGGAAAGTAATTTTCGGTTCCCATTTGAGGATATTTTTGGCTTTTGATGGTTCGGCAGTCAGCACATCGACTTCCGTTGGCCTAAAGTATCGAGGATCTTCTCTGACGTATTCTTTCCAGTCTAATCCGGCATATTGAAAGGCTTCTTCAACGAATTCCTGGACCGTATGCGTTTCACCCATTCCTAAGACGAAATCATCAGGGGAATCGGTTTGGAGCATGAGATACATGCCTTCCACATATTCGGGGGCGAACCCCCAATCCCGTTTGGCTTCAAGGTTACCGAGGTATAAATGTTGTTGTTTGTTAGCCACAATATTCGAAATGGCGCGGGTTACTTTTCGTGTGAGAAATGTTTCGCCTCGCCTTGGAGACTCATGGTTAAAGAGAATCCCGTTTGAGGCGAATAATTGATTGGATTCCCGATAGTTGACCGTCATCCAGTATGCATACACTTTGGCGACTCCATAAGGACTTCTCGGGTAAAACGCCGTGGTTTCGGATTGAGGTGGGTTCGCATTGCCAAACATTTCGCTGGAAGAGGCCTGGTAAAATTTGCATTGAACCCCACTACGTTTGATGGCCTCCAAGATTCTCGTGGTGCCTAATCCAGTAATGTCCCCCGTATTCTCAGGTATATCAAAACTGACGCGGACATGGCTTTGGGCACCAAGGTGGTAAATCTCAGACGGTTTAATGCTATAGATCAAATGCGTGAGTTGGCCTGAGTCGCTTAGATCCCCATAATGTAAAAATAATTGCGCGCCGGGGGTATGGGGGTCCGTATAGATATGGTCAATTCTTCCGGTATTAAATGTACTGGCCCTTCTAATGATCCCATGAACTTCATAGTTCTTAGAAAGCAAAAGTTCAGCTAGGTAGGAACCGTCTTGTCCAGTAATGCCAGTAATAAGTGCCACGCGTTTCATACGATGTCCTTTTGGGTCGAGCAAATATTGTAAAAAATCAGTCACAGAGATTGTGCTGACATGATTGGTTTTTCCTGATTCAGAATAAAAAGTGGTTGAGCCCAGTGAGGGGTTTGGTGCGAATTTTACCAACTTTCATAAGGGCCGCTCTACAAACTCCTGGTTTGGGTCAGCATGATTGTGGTCTGTGCCCCATTAGTTTCTGACAGGCGTTTGGCAGGAGGGTGAGTCAGCACCGACGGAGCGCTCTCTGGTTTTCATTGGATGACTGTTCCCCCTCCTTTAGCCCGCTTGAGGCTTTCGAGGCATCATGAGGCCCATGAACCTAACTCCGACAGTTCAAAGCGGAGTTTGCTCACATAATACATTGATCATAAGAAGAAAGCATGAGCCATATTCAATCGCGGAGCCGTTGAAGCACTCACCCTCCCGCTGAATAGGATCAAAGTGTGAATTCCTTATCATCCAACAATTTTCCTTGAATTCTGGTACCCAACTGTCGGATGTAAGAGGAAGAGTTGGAAGTTGTCCGCCAAATTTTTCAGCCCAATCTTTTCTCGGGCCTGCCTGAGGCCAAGCATGCGAATCAGTTTTCTGCACATCGCTGTGCCCTGGTGGCCGAAGACAAGCTCGACTCGGGCGCGAATACGAGTGCGGCCTCGGTTGCGGATTGTCTGTTGAGGCGTCAGCGGCTGAGCCGAGTGCCGTGCCTAAAAAAACTTCCTCCATGGTGAACTGTCTAATCTTGACATGCAATGTCTACTAGTCTTGTTCATGGTCTACAGCGGCAACAAGGCCTGCACCAAGACATTGGCTGCCTAGATAATAAGCTGTTTCTTCCAGGCCTGGATCTGATTCGGATGGACATCAAAATGCTCTGCCTATTTAGCCAATGTGGATCACACTTGACGGAGGGTAACACCACGTTCGCCTTATACGCTGGGGAATGATTTCGTCAAGATCGTCGTGCCATCTTCTGATCCTTCCATCATCAATGCATATATCGCAGAAAATTCCACTTAACATCGAAGAATTCCTGTCCAAGGATTGTGAGCCGCTGCTCTTTGCTTTTAAGGTTCCTAGACATTTTCCCTTTAAGTGCGATCTTAGCTTTTCAGCAAAGAAGCCGTCTTCCCTGTTAAGGCTTTTCCGCATCCTGCCCTCGTTTCCAACAATCCGGCTTTGTTAAGACAACTGAAATAAGGGTTGTCGTCTCATAATCTTTTTCTTCAATTAGGTGAATTCGATGTGTTTTTGCACCGAAGAGAGACAATGCCATTTCTTCGATTTCTGAGTTCATCAGGTTCCTCTCGCTTAATGAGTTTTACGTCAGATTACTTGAAGGTGTTCGCCGCTGTTACAAGATCTAACTGAGATCGTTTGAGTTTTATGATGCTTGATAGAAACCTAAAGACATATCCACTTTCTCCCTTGCAACACGGAATGTTGTATCACCATCTGGCAGGTCCGAATTCCGGAGTAGATATTGAACAAGTCGTTTGTACGCTAGATGAGTTACTTGATTGGCGAGCATTTGAGCAGGCCTGGCAAATCATTGTGGCACGACATTCTATTTTGAGGACGCATTTTCAATGGGAAGACTGTCAGGAACCAGTGCAGAAGGTTGATTCTTCGCTAGAGATTCCTTTTCAGATTCATGACCTTTCGGAAATCCCATCCTCAGAGCACTTGAGTAAATTTGAGGATATTCGTCGCCGAGATCGTATTGAAGGTTTTGACTTAGCCAAAGGACCGTTACTTCGACTGAGACTCTTTCGTGCGGACCAGTCTCGTTATTACTTTTTATGGACGTTTCATCATATATTGCTCGACGGCCGATCGATTCGCCTGGTTCTAGAGGAGGTTTTCACTGTTTATGAGGGATTAATTGACAAGCAATGTGAGGTTAATCTTCAAGAAACTCGTCCTTTTTCTGATTATATTCATTGGATAGGAACACAGAGCTTTACCGACTCAGAGTCATTCTGGCGAGACACCTTAGAAGGATTTACATCTCCCACCTCCATTCCACTTACTCGTCCGTTACCGCCATTCCACGGTAAGGGCGGTAACGCAACAGAGATGACGATGTTGTCTGAAGATGAAACGACTTCTTTGGAGCATTTTGCACGGAAGCATCAGATTACCGTCAGCACTCTTTTTCAGGCTGCCTGGGCACTCCTACTGTCTCGCTACAGCGGTGAAGAGGATGTGGTGTTTGGAATCACACGAGCTTGTCGTAGATCGTCCCTGCCAGAAGCAGGAGGAATGGTTGGGCTATTCATAAATAGTGTTCCTCTTCGCGTTCAGGTCGAGTCAGCGCAACCACTTCTTTCCTGGTTGAAAAGTATTCGAGAATTGAATGTCCAACTGCGTGAGCACGAGCACACTCCTCTTCCCCTTATACGGTCATGGAGTGAAATTGTGCCAGGGTCTCAGTTGTTTGAGACCCTGGTTGTGTTTGAAAACTATTTCCTTGATACCGCATTGCGATCTCAGGGTGGAAAATGGCTTCAACGGGAATTTCAGTATTTTGGCCAAACGAACTATCCCTTGACCCTGATTGTATATGCTGATCGGCAGTTGCGGATGAACTTGGAATATGATCCGCAACGTTTTGGACAAGAGAATATCAAACGAATGCTGGGGCATATGGAAATGTTGTTGATGGAGATTGTGAATAATCCAGAGTACACGTGCATGGATATTCCGATGTTGAGCACTGATGAAGAACAAAGTTTGCTGGAGATGTCTAGGCCCACCCAGCAAAAGGATGAGAGCAACCCAAGTTGTCTTCATGAATTGTTCGAAGAACAAGTATCTCTCAATCTTAATGCCATAGCCGTGACATACGAGCAAGAACACCTCACCTATGTGGATCTCAATAGTCGAGCCAATCAATTAGCGCATTACTTAATGACGCGAGGTGTAACGCCTGGCGATTTAGTTGCTCTAGCCATGGAACGATCGTTAGAAATGGCGGTGGCCATTCTCGGAATTCTTAAGGCTGGCGCAGCCTATGTGCCAATTGATCCGCACAATCCACACGAACGGATTCATTTCATCCTTGAGGATGTGAAGGCGCCATTCATATTGACCTTTGGCAAGACTGAAATAGATGTATCGGGGATTCAAGCACAAGTCATTCGGCTTGAAGGTGTGCAAGAGCACATCGTGACGTGCAGTCAGGTAAATCCCTGTGTGCCAATAGGGAATACAGGTCTGGCTTACATTATTTTTACGTCCGGTTCCACGGGAAACCCTAAGGGGGTGATGGTTTCTCATAGGAATGTAACTCGTCTCTTTCAGACGACATATGAATGGTTTGAGTTCAATGATCAAGATGTATGGACATTGTTCCATTCCTATGCGTTTGATTTTTCTGTGTGGGAAATGTGGGGGGCTTGGCTATATGGAGGTCGATTGGTTGTTGTTCCCTATTGGGTCAGTCGATCTCCAGAGACATTTTACGATTTACTCATTCAGGAGCATGTCACAGTGCTCAATCAAACCCCCACTGCGTTCACGCAATTGATTCAGGTTGATCAGGGACGAGAGAAATCTCAAAACGAGAGTCTCCGGCTTGTAATATTTGGTGGAGAGAAATTGAATTTTAACCAGCTAACGCCTTGGATGGATCGTTATGACGATGTCCATCCACAATTGGTCAACATGTATGGGATTACTGAAACAACCGTTCATGTCACATATTGCCCTATTCGGGCACGAGAATGTCGAATGGATATTGGCAAAAGTGTTATTGGACGACCACTTCCTGATTTACAGCTTTACTTATTAGATCCGTGCAGGCGGCTCGTGCCAGTGGGAGTGCCTGGGGAAATGTATATTGGCGGAGGCGGAGTCACTAGAGGGTATCTGAATAGACTTGAGCTTACCCAAGATCGTTTTATTCCAAATCCATTTCAAAAAGACTCTGGGGAAATTCTCTATAAGTCTGGGGATATCGCTCGGCGTTTGACGAATGGTGATATTGAGTATCTTGGACGATCAGACCGTCAAGTAAAAATACGGGGGTTTCGAATCGAGTTAGGCGAAATTGAGGCGGTGTTGACTCGAGTTCCATGTGTGCAACAAGCCGTGGTACTAAATTGTGAAAATGGAACAAAAGAACAACGATTGCTTGGATATGTAGTGCTGAAAGATGAGGAAACTGCAGTTCTGGAAGATTTACGAGAAATTCTTAAGCGTAAACTGCCAGATCATATGGTGCCATCTTCATTAGTGGTTCTCAAAGACATTCCAATGACAGCGAACGGTAAGCTAGATCGAATTGCACTGTCTCAATTGCAGGGAGTGCGAGTCAGTGCACAAGAAGAGTCTGTTGCCCCGCATTCTTCTCTACAACAGGATATTGCACAGGTCTATAGCCAGTTGCTGGGTGTGCCAGAAATTGGCATTCATGACAATTTTTTTGACCTTGGTGGGAATTCAATTTTAGCCATTCGTGTCATGGCACGATTACGCAAGAGTATTGGAATCGATGTTTCAATCATTTCTTTATTTGAATACCCTACGATTGCGAAATTAGCAAAATTTGTCAGTGCCAATGGGCCAGTTAAGTCAATTATTGAATCTTCCGATCATAGAGCAAACAGGCAACAACGTGCGTCGGCCCACTTTAAACGATTGCAGAATGGCAAAACATTATGAGTGGAATTGAAGAGCCCAATAGTCTTGGAGATATTGCGATTGTCGGTATGACAGGGCGCTTCCCCGAAGCTCAAAATGTGGAAGAATTCTGGGAGAATCTGATTGCAGGAAGAGAAAGTATTCATCACTTCACAGATGAAGAATTAAGAGGAAAGGAAATTGACTTTGATTCGCTAAAGAATAACCTTGATTTTGTCAGGGCTCGAGGTGTGCTGGATGGCGTTGATCTTTTTGATGCTGGCTTTTTTGGATTCACCCCACGAGATGCGGCAATTCTTGATCCACAGCAACGTATTTGGCTTGAATGTGCATGGGAAGCATTAGAGTTAGCCGGTCACACTCCTGATAAATTTCTAGGCACGATCGGGGTGTTTGCGGGAAGCTACATTAATTCCTATCTTTTACATAATTTGTGCGTGGATCGAAATTATATTGAAGGACTGGTTCGATTTAGGAACGTTGATGCCTTTCAAACATTAGTCAGTAATGATAAAGATTATCTTCCCACGAGAACCTCCTATAAATTAAACCTTCGTGGTCCTAGCATCAATATCCAAACGGCTTGTTCAACATCATTAGTTGCGGTATGCCAAGCATGCCAGAGCCTTCTTCATTACGAGACAGATCTCGCATTGGCTGGTGGGGTATGTATCCCCTTTCCTCAGGAACGGGGATATATTCATCAGGAGGGAGGCATGCTTTCATCCGACGGGTCGTGTCGACCGTTTGATGCTCGGGCAAATGGAACGGTATTTAGTGGTGGTCTTGGCGTGGTGGTTCTTCGCCGTTTAGAAGATGCGCTTGCTGATGGAGATCGGATTGAGGCGGTCATTAAGGGCTTTGCTCTGAATAATGATGGGGCTAACAAGGTCAGTTATGGCGCCCCTAGTGTTGATGGACAAGCAGAAGTGATAGCTCGAGCACAGGCATTAGCGGGGGTTCATCCTGAAACCATTTCCTATATTGAGGCACATGGGACGGGAACACCTTTAGGAGATCCGATCGAAATCGCTGGCCTTACCAAGGCCTTTCGTCTCAAGACGGAGGCTAAGCAATTTTGTGGAATTGGCTCAGTTAAATCTAACATTGGGCACCTCGATGCTGCGGCTGGCGTTGCTGGGTTGATCAAAACGGTCCTTGCTCTGAAGCATCAACAACTCCCGCCGAGCCTACACTATGAAACGGCAAATCCAGAAATCGATTTTGAAGCAAGTCCATTCCATGTGATTAAGGGGCTCCAGGAATGGAAGCCAGGAGGCACTCCTCGTCGTGCAGGTGTAAGCTCCTTTGGAGTTGGTGGAACGAACGCCCATGTGGTGCTTGAGGAGTCCCCCACTCCAAGGCAATCCAGTCAGACTCGGTCCTACCAATTATTAGCAATTTCTGCAAAGACCGAAACGGCACTAGATAATTCCACTCAACAAATAGCGAAGTTTTTGAAAGAGCATACTGATGTGAATTTCGGTGACGTCGCATTTTCCTTGCACGTTGGAAGGAATGATTTTCAACATAGACGATTTCTTGTCTGCGGAGATAGAGAGGAAGGGAGCAATCTATTGGCAGCTGGCCATGGGAAAAATGTTGTGACGCGAACCACGAGCGGGACGGAGCCGTCCATTGTTTTTATGTTTCCTGGGCAGGGGGCTCAACACGTTCAAATGGGGCATGACCTCTACAGGAATGAACCTGTTTTTCGAGACAATCTAGATCGATGTGCAGAAATTCTCCTGCCGCATTTAGATCTTGACCTCCGTACTTTGTTGTTCCCTTCAGATGGAAATCTTGACGGAGCGACGCAGTATTTGAAGCAAACGATCTATACCCAGCCAGCCTTGTTCGCTGTCGAGTATGCCTTAGCACAGGTCTGGATGAGTTGGGGCATTAAGCCTGCGGCGATGATTGGGCATAGTGTTGGAGAGTATGTGGCTGCGTGTTTGGCCGGAATTTTTTCGGTTGAAGATGCACTTCAATTGCTGGCGCATCGAGCTAAGCTCATGCAAGACCAACCAGAAGGAAGTATGCTTGCAGTTCGACTCTCACAAGACCAAGTCACTAAGTACCTTGATGATGAGATTTCTTTAGCGGTCTTGAATTCCCCAATGTTGTCAGTATTGTCAGGTACCACAGAGCGTATTGATGCGCTGCACAAGCAACTTGAAGCACTAGGTGTGACAGCTAATAGGTTACATACGTCACATGCGTATCATTCGAAAATGATGGAACCGATTGTTGGTCCGTTTGTTGATGCGGTCAGGATGGTTCGCCGCAATCTTCCAAGTATTCCGTATATCTCAAGTTTGACCGGAACGTGGATTACGGAAGAACAAATTCAAGATCCTCTCTATTGGGCACATCAACTTCGCTTTGCTGTTCGATTCAGTCCTGGCATCCTAGAGCTACAGAAGCAGCCTGGAAGGGTTCTTCTCGAAGTTGGACCTGGGAAAACGTTAAGTACCTTAGCATTGCAGCATCAAAATCCAGAAGCGAAGCAGACGGTGATTCCCTCGCTTAGCCATGTCAATGAACAGCAAGCGGATACATTCTGCATGCTGACAGCTCTCGGTCATTTGTGGACAACCGGAGCAAAGGTCGACTGGTCGAATTTCTATGCGGATGAGCAGCGTAATCGCCTGGCGTTGCCTACATACCCATTTGAGAGAAAGCGCTACTGGGTCGATCCACCGAGCGTTGAACAAGGGAAGCCCATACAGTCTAGGGAATGCTCAATTGATGAGGGGAATGGGGAGTCACTTCCGATACCAGCTCATGTCCCTTCCGAACATCATCATGCCAGCTCTATCTCAGCAACGTCTGTTGAGGTGACAACGACTATTCGAAAAGGCCGTATTGTCGAGGTACTCAGAGCCATTATGTTGGACCTATCTGGGCTTGAGTTTTCCCCGAATGAATGCGAGACCTCCTTTATGGAATTGGGATTAGATTCACTGTTTTTGACGCAAGCTACCGTTCAATTTCAAAAGGAATTTGGCATAAAAGTATCGTTTCGGCAATTGTTCGAAGACTTGTCGTCACTAGATCTTCTCGCTGATTTTCTTGAGGAAAAGCTTCCAGCTAGTATGTTTAACGAGATTCCTGCCCTTGACGGAAACACCTTATTCTCGCAATCGCCGGTGATGAAATATCCGGAGGTTCAATCCAAAGAATCTTCATTACCACTCTCTCGAAATCTCGATTCTCAGGATTCAGGATTTACTGATACTGAGGTTCATCAAGAACTTAAACGTATGGCAGACCAACTTGATATGGTGAAATTTGGTCTTTCCAAGGTTCAAACCTCTCTATCGATTACCGCATCTTCTGGTGCAGCACGTCATGAAAGTGAGGCCACAACCCAACCTATTTTTCAGGTCAAATTAACTGAGGATATGGCTAAGAGGCTTCAACCAAAACTGGATGTTGCTCGATTTGGTCCATATAAGCCAATCGAAAAGTCTAAAGACGGGAATCTGACTAAGCAACAAGAGCATCATTTGCTTAGTCTTATTCAGCGCTTGACTGCGAAGACAAAAAAATCCAAAGCGTTTGCACAAATATATCGTAAAATTTTGGCTGATCCACGGTCAGTGGCAGGGTTCCGCGTTCTTTGGAAAGAGTTGGTCTATCAAATCGTCTCCGAACGATCACAAGGTGCACGAATATGGGATGTGGATGGGAACGAGTATATAGATATCACGATGGGATTTGGTGCAAATTTCTTGGGGCATTCTCCTGTATTTGTCAAAGAGGCGATTGAAGAGCAGTTGCACAAAGGAATAGCAATTGGTCCTCAGTCCCCTCTGGCTGGTGAAGTCGCAGCGCTTTTGCGGGAGATCACCGGGATGGAGCGTGTTTCTTTTTGTAGCACTGGTTCCGAAGCTGTTATGGCTGCTTTGCGAATGGCCCGAACAATCACAGGAAGAACCAAAATCGCCTATTTCACTGGCGATTACCACGGAATGTTTGAGGAGGTTTTAGCAAGAGCACAGGTTCGTCAAGAGTCTCTTTATACCGTCCCGGCAGCTCCAGGAATTACTCAAGAGTCCGTACAAAATGCTGTGGTTTTGGAATATGGCAGCCCAGAGACCTTAAAGGTTCTAGAAGGGTGTGCTCACGAGCTAGCAGCGATTTTAGTTGAACCGATTCAGAGTCGGCATCCAGAATTGCGGCCAAAGGAGTTTCTTGCTTCGGTTAGGAAACTTACAGAACAGACTGGAACAGCTTTAATTTTTGATGAAATCATAACGGGATTTAGGACACACCCTGCAGGTCTACAGGGACTTTTTGGCATTCGTGCTGATCTGGCCACATACGGAAAAGTGATTGGTGGGGGGATGCCTATTGGGGTGGTTGCAGGAAGTGCAAAGTTTATGGATTCTCTCGATGGAGGTGAATGGCAATATGGTGATGCGTCCCAGCCAGAAGTGGATGTCACATTTTTTGCGGGAACATTTGTTCGACATCCGCTTGCGTTAGCGTCGGCACGAGCTGTTCTTCGTCATCTTAAAGCAGAAGGACCATCTCTTCAGCAAACCTTGACGCAACGAACGGAGAGGTTTGCCAGAGAATTGAATGAATTTTTTGAAGATAGTGGTGTTCCCATTCGCATTCAACAATATAGTTCATGGTTTCGTTTTGACACCCATCCGAGCCTCTCGTATGTCTATTTACTCTTCTATCATATGCTTGAAAAAGGGGTATACATTCGCGAGGCTTCTCAAAATTGTTTTTTCTCCACGGCCCATTCAGACGAAGACATTCGTTTTGTTTTGCAAGTAATCAAAGATAGTGTGAAAGAACTGCAAGATGCCGGTTTCCTCCCAATGCCTCCTAGCGAGAGAAATGGCACTATCAATGACTCATTGGTAGCAGGTAATGACAACAATAATGTGTTAGTTGAAGATGGGTGGCAATTGGCCTCGGACTCGGTCCTACGGGGAGATACCCAGACAGAATGTGACTTGCCATTAACTCAAGCCCAACAAGAAATTTGGCTTGCTTGTCAAATGGGACCAACAGCTTCCTGCGCTTTTAATGAATCGTTCTCTATAGAGCTGACTGGTTCTCTTGATTTAGAAAATTTTCATAAATCAGTCTTTGCGGTAGTTAATCGTCACGAAGCCCTTCATTTTCGTTTTTCGGCTAAGGAAATGCTCCAAGGGTACACAAGCAAATTATCGACAGATGACTCCTTGTATGTGGTGAATGAAGGTACTGAATGTGATGGTGGTAATCGTGTTCGAGAGGTCTTAGCGGAAGAAATGGTGAACCCCTTTAACCTCATCGAGGGTCCACTATTTCGCTGCACGATGCTTAAGGTCGCTTCTGATAAGCATGTATTTATTTTCACCACCCACCATCTTGTTTGTGATGGTTGGTCTTCTTCACTGTTATTGAACGAAATCCGCGTGGTGTATTCAGCTTTATGTCAAGGCCGTCTCGAGGAGCTTCCTGCCCCAGGTTCATATTGTCAGTTTGTCTTGGCTCAGAAACTTGATGAAAAAAAACAGGCGGCACAAGATTCGCTCATCTACTGGACCCATCTTCTATCTCATCCTCCTTCAGATATGAATTTGCCGACAGACCGTATACGGCCTCAATTGAGAACCTATACTGGTGCGACGATGAAGTGGGAATTTCCCGCGGAACTCTTCAAGGCTATCAAGCATACGGCTCGAGGCCAACAATCAAGTCTGTTTGCCCTAGTACTCGCTGCATTTAAAGCACTTCTCTTTCGACTTTCTGGACAGGACGATCTCATTGTAGGAATCCCCACAGCTGGGCAAGCTAGTCTGGATAATCAAACGCTTGTTGGCCATTGCGTGAATTTGTTGCCTATACGATCAACCGTAGGTGGCCAGGTGAGTTTTAAAAGTTTTCTTTCAACAGTAAAGACATCAATTCTTGATGCCTATGATCATCAGGATTGTACGTTTGGCCGTATTCTGGAAGAGTTGCAATTGCCTAGAAACCCTGGTCGTATTCCGTTAGTTGAAGTTACCTTTAACTTGGAGCGTGAAGGATTAGACGAATCATTTTTCAACATAGAGGCGAAGGCTACGGAAAATCCGAAGCATGCCGTTATTTTCGATCTTGCAATTAATCTATATGAAAGTGAAAATTCCCTTTTGCTTGCTTGTTTTTTTAATACTGATGTTTTTGATGAACAAACTATCAAGCGCTGGCTTTCATGTTATACGAGACTATTAGAAGGCATTGTAGCAAATCCGGAGCAGCCGATCGGACAACTCGCTCTGTTAAGCAAAGATGAACAGCAGCAGCTTCTCGTGGAATGGAATCAAACAGAGCAAGTGCGTAACCGAGAGGTGTGTCTTCACGAACTGTTTGAAGCCCAAGTGAGGAGGACCCCAAGAGCGGTTGCAGTCGTCTATGGCGAGCAACAATTGACTTACGAGGAGCTGAATCACCAAGCCAATCAGGTCGCACATTATCTTCGGAAAAAGGGCGTGGTTCCGGAGATGTTGGTTGGTCTTTATATGGAACGATCGTTAGATATGATAATAGGGCTCCTGGGTATTCTGAAAGCAGGTGGGGCCTATGTCCCACTCGATCTCATCTACCCTCCAGAGCGACTGGCATTCATCCTTGAGGATGCTGGGGCTCCGATAGTTTTGATGCAGGCGTCGTTGAGGGAACAGCTACCGACGGAGCAAGTCATCCAAGCGGTATGTTTGGATCGTGAGTGGACTGCGATTGAAAAAGAGCCAGGAGACAATCTTCATTTGGCGGTGGCTGATGATAATTTAGCATATGTTATTTATACATCTGGCTCTACAGGTAAGCCTAAAGGGGTATTGGTTCCTCATCGTGCAATTTGCAATCACATGTTTTGGATCCAGACGAGGTTCTCGCTAAGCGGAGAAGACCGAGTATTTCAAAAAACTCCATTTAGTTTTGATGCTTCTGTCTGGGAGTTCTATGCTCCAATTTTGGTCGGTGGGCAACTAATTGTCGCGCGTCCTGGTGGGCACCAGGAGATTGCGTATTTAGTGGAAAAAATCATAGAAAAACAAATCACGATTCTTCAGGTAGTACCTTCTATTCTACAATTGCTTGTTGAAGAGCCAAACTTTAAGGACTGTAAAAGTCTGCGAATGGTGTTTTGTGGAGGAGAACCCCTTTTGCTTGAACTTTGCCAACGTTTTTACTCTCTCTTAGACACAGATCTTTGCAATCTTTATGGACCCACTGAGGCTTGTATTGACAGCACATTCTGGGTTTGTCCCCGAGATGCGAAAAAGGTGTTGATTGGTCGACCTATTGCAAATACGCAAATTTATCTTTTGGACAACTATCTCCAACCAGTGCCGATAGGGGTGCCCGGGGAATTACACATTGGAGGAAGTGGGCTCGCACTTGGCTACCATAATCGGTCTGAGCTAACTGAAGAGAAGTTTATCCCCAATCCATTCCATACCGGGTCCAATGTTCGTTTGTACAAGACGGGTGATCTAGCGCGTTATCTTCCTGATGGCACCCTAGAGTGTTTGGGGCGGTTGGACTATCAAGTCAAAATCCGGGGCTTTCGCATTGAGTTGGGTGAGGTGGAGTCAGTGCTAAGCCAACATCCTGATGTGTGCGAGACAGTGGTGGTTGCGAGAGAGGATCCGTTGAAAGAAAAGCGTCTCGTGGCTTATCTCGTCAGAAAGAACCAAGCTAAGCTGAGTATTGCTGACTTACGAAATTATCTGAATGCCATACTTCCTACCTATATGGTTCCATCTTCATTTGTTTGGCTTGAGGCGTTGCCTCTGACCCCTAATGGCAAGATTGACCGAGCGAGACTGCCTGAGGAAAAGCCATCGTTAGCGGGAGTAATGGAGACATATGTAGCGCCACGTAATCCCTTGGAATGTGAACTAGCAACGATTTGGGAAGAAGTTCTTGAGAGGCGTCCAATAGGGATAAATGACAATTTTTTTGATGTTGGCGGGCATTCCTTAAAAGCCTTTCAACTATTTTCCAAGATTGAAAAAAGATTTGAAAAGGTTCTGCCACTTTCTATTCTTTTTGAGGCTCCAACTATTGAAAAGCTAAGTCCTTATGTCACTAATGGCCAGGGACATCCTTCATGGATTTCTCTTGTCCCGATTCAACCCAATGGGTCTAAGCCTCCACTTTTTCTCGTGCATGGTATTGGCGGAAACGTGCTTGCTTTTTCGAATGTGGCCCCTATTTTTGGCCAAGATCAACCGTTGTATGGATTTCAGTCTGCTGGATTGACGAAAGAAGAAAAGCTCTATACTCGCATAGAAGATATGGCAGAATTCTATATTGAAGAACTGCGATCGGTTCAATCACAAGGGCCATATTTTCTAGGGGGAGCTTGTATGGGAGGCCTTGTGGCCTTTGAGATGGCTCAACAATTACAACGCCAAGGAGATGAAGTTGCATTTCTCGGATTATTTGATACCTGGTTGCCCGATCGCTCTGAATTTAACACTTATTCAATGCCTCGGATGAAGTATCTAGAAAAAAAATTCCAGTCTCAAGTTAAAGTTCTAACAGAAGTGGGAATAAAGGCATGGATTCCCCAAGCCTTGGAAAAACTCAAAGCGCTACCAGAAATGATTGAAGAAGGCGATGTGTTCAAAAAGGGAGAGAAGACCGTCAGAGCGCGAGCGTTGGTGACAGCTGCAAACTTTAAAGCGGTCAAGAACTATGCTCCCAAGTTATACAATGGGAAAATTACCTACTTTGAAGCTTCAGTTAGAGAGGTTGATCCCAAAGATGATACGAGAATGGAGTGGGCAAGATTCGCGAGCAGAGGTTTTGAATGCTTTAACGTTCCTGCTTCTGACTCTGGAGACATGTTTAAACTTCCCTCTGTCCAAACGTTAGCTGGTCACGTCAAATCCTGCCTTGAATGGGCTCAGGAACAATGTTCCGCAAAGAGTGATGATGTATGATTGAGTTTTTTTCTTTTCTCAAGAGTTCTGTTCCTTCCTTCCTGTGAAACTTAAAATTTGACTGAGGGTGAATAACCTTGGAGCAGAAGCTTTCAGTTGTTGAAGCGAAATGATGCCGAGTAAGAGGGTATTCCGAAATTATATTCTCAATAGAGCGTGCAATGAGTGAATTCACGAGAAAGATTTTACATTCAGGAATTTCCCCTGGACTAGAGTATTTCAATGAGAATTGTTAAGTGGCAAGCCGTTCAGGATTTTCAGCATAATCTTTGCCGAGCGCTATCTTTCGTATGGAAAGCTGGACCGGGGTGGACGATCGCTAGTCTTGTTTTGAAAGTTGTTCTTGGTCTTCTTCCTCTTTTGGGGCTCTATCTTTTAAAGCTGATTATTGATTCCGTCACAATTTTATTGGATTCAGGAAATACCCCTGAAGCTTTTGAAGAAGTCATTGTTTATATTGCGCTATCGGGATTGGTTTTCTATTTTCAGGCGATGCTGACGACTGTCGCCTCCGTTCTTGATGATGCACATGAACGAGTTGTGACTGATTATATGCATAGCATGATTCATGAAAAGGCGATTGCTGTTGATTTAGGGTACTATGAGAACCCGCTATACAACGACAAACTCCATCGCGTTCAACAGGAAGCTCCCTTTCTTCCTGCCCAGATTCTCAAATCATTGTTGCAGTCTATCCAGGATACGATTTCATTAGTAGCCATAGCCGGTTGGCTGTTTTTGTTCCATTGGGCCATTATTCCAGTGTTGATCGTAGGAATGATCCCAAAGGCGTTAGTTCGATTGCACTTTGCTGAGAAAATTCATGAATGGTTAGTGCGCAGTACCCCTTTTGATCGCCAATCTAAATATTTCCATGAGCTTCTCACGACTGATTCGATGGGGAAAGAAGTCCGTCTATTCTCTCTTGGAAGAATTTTTGCTGCCCGCTTTCAGAAACTTAGAAAACAGTTGCGAAAAGAGGAATTAGCACTCGATCGTCAGTGGTTATCTTTGGAAATTGGAGTAGACTTTTTTTCTACATTAGCGGTATTTGGATTGTACTGTTTTGTGGCGTACCGTACCGCATTGGGCCATCTGACCATAGGCGACTTAGCCGTATATTTCCAAGCTATTCAACGTAGCAATGGGTTTCTTCGTACATTATTGGGCAGTGTCACGACATTGTACAAGCGAAGCTTATTCATTGAGAACGTATCTGAATTTCTCAATATTCAATCAAGTGTGATCGACCCGGGGTTACCGCGACCAGTTCCTCAAACGTTCCACGATGGGTTGGTGTTGAATGATGTCAGTTTTTGTTATCCCTTAGCCAGAAAGAACATACTCGAAAATATTTCTTTGACCATTAAACCCGGTGAGCACATTGCTATTGTGGGAGAAAATGGAGTCGGGAAAACTTCATTGGTTAAACTGCTTTGTCGATTATACGATCCGACACAAGGAAGAATCGAACTTGATGGGATTGACATAAAGGAATTTCGTCTTGATGATCTTCGTCGAGAAATAGGAATCGTATTTCAGGATCATGTCAAATACCATCTCACGGCTAGGGAAAATATCTGGATAGGGGATCCTTTGACTCCGTTGGAATCCATTCGCATTGAAGAGGCCGTTGCGAATGCTGGAGCCCAAGGAATTATCAATAAACTTGGTCGTGGATATGACACGATGCTGGGAAGACGCTTTGATGGTGGCGAAGAACTTAGCGGAGGCGAATGGCAAAAAATCGCTCTTGCGCGGGCTTTTTTTCGGGACTCTCAAATTCTTATTCTTGATGAACCTACTAGTGCGATGGATGCCAAGGCTGAATATGAACTATTTCAAGGATTCCATTCGTTGACGAAAGGGCGGATGGCCATTCTGATTAGCCATCGACTATCAACCGTCAAAATGGTCGATCGGATTTATGTGTTAGAAAATGGAAGAATTGTTGAAAGTGGCACACATGATGAACTCGTTAATCAAAGCGGGCGATATGCCACGTTATTTGAAATGCAAGCCAAAAAATATCGATAATGATCTTTTAATCTACTCCCAACTACTATGAATCTAACCAATTTCAACTGGCGATTCTCCGTCACAAGACCATGGGAAAACGCCATTTGAAATCTGGGGTATACACAAAGCCCTCCTTAAGTTTCCCAAATTGTGGGCAGATCACAAGTAGAGCTTTCTGGCACAATGATCCAGGAGGTTCCTATCAAAACCAGTCGATTTAGCGAAACGCAAATTGTTGCGATCTCGAAACAAGGCGTTGCCAAATTTCTGTGAAAATCAGGCCGTGGTGTAATAGAAGGGTGGGTTTCTGTGTCTTATGTGAATTCTTTGGCTGAGTTCTCTTGCGTGTACTCTCATCATTAAGGAAACTGAGTAACACAATGTCCATCAAGCTTGAGTCAGTTGTCCCGTTTGGGCGATCTTTTGATGAATATCAACTGATGTTCAATATTTCCGAAGATGATTTATCGAAAAGTATTCTCGGAGTTGGAGATGGTCCGGCGAGTTTTAATGCTGAAATGTTGGCGCGAGGGCATCCCGTGATTTCCCTCGATCCTTTATACGAACTGTCAGCTAAAGCAATAGAACAGCGGTTTTATCAAGTGGTTGATGATGTGATTGAGCAAGTCAAAACGACACCAGACAATTGGGTGTGGTCGTATCACAAGTCACCTGACGATCTTCGAAAAAATAGAGAAAAGGCCTTAAAGTGTTTCATGAAGGATTATGAACTGGGAAAACTCCAGGGCAGGTATGCCGTCGGTGAGTTGCCGAATCTAGTTGGAAAAAAGGATCAGTCCTATGATTTGGCGCTTTGCTCTCATTTTCTATTTCTCTATTCAGACCATTTTGATTACATATTTCATCAATCTGCAATTCAAGAGATGCTGCGTGTTGCTTCCGAGATCAGAGTGTTTCCGCTAGTAACATTGAGTGGAGGATATTCATCGTATGTTGAACCGATTATCCAGACACTTCGAGCGGATGGGTTTAACGTCGGCATTAAGAACGTTGCTTATGAGTTGCAACGAGGTGGAAGTGAAATGCTGTGGGCTAGGCACCCTTGATCTGCTCACGACTAAACAGCCCAACGTTTGGAGAGCAAAAAGCCTTTTTTCTTTAAGCTAGGGCGTTCCCGTGGCATTGGGAATGCAGAGACCTTCTTGCCTTTCTCAATTCCCGACTTCAAGTGCATGACAAAAAATAAATCCATCTTCTCAAGAGCTCCTGTCTATAGTGTTAACTGCTGAGTAAGCTATTTTTCCTCATTTTTGATTGCTTTGGAGCGATTCTTGACGGAGCTAAAGCTTGGGATGTGATGGCGATACCGCAATCGTTGCACAGCCAATAGGCTCCGGTTGGAGCAAAAGTTGCGCTCTGGCAATGAGGACAATGTGGAAATGACATATGAGCGTCCTTTCTGTGAATGAATGATGAAGTAGAAATGCTGCCTAACATGACAAACAGGGATCAGCAGATAGCTGGTTTAAGACCCATATTTTATTAGAGAGAACCAGAAGTCTTCTCCTTGAATAGCGTGCGCAAGTGCTCACAGGATTGATGAACAAAGCATCCTGATCGGATTTCCTATTCATCACGATCAGCCTTGCCTCCTTTCCGCCGGTTCTAAGGTCATGCCTATAGAGGTATCCTGTGCGGGAGATGATCGATTGGACGGGGAAGAATTGGCGGGGGGCTTGGGAAAAGCAAATACCATTCTTCCTGTATTCGTTTGCATGAATCGAGTCACCTCTACATCAATGATTCGACCCACAAAGGTCGCGCCGTGTTCAATCACCACGATGGTGCCATCATCCAAATGGGCAATGCCTTGTCCAAAGCCTTGACCTTCTTTTTGAATAAGGATACGAATATATTCGCCTGGCAAAACTAATGGGCGTAAGTGAAACGTTAACTCGTTGACATTCAGCGACTTGATTCCATGAGCGCTAGCCATTTTGGCTAAATTCCAGTCGTTGGTGATGATCTTGGCCTTTCGATCTTTGGCTATCGCAATGAGTTGATGGTCAACAGGCAAATCCTGTGTTTTTTGGTCATCGATAACCATAATCTGCGGTTGAGAAAGTTCTTGCAAGTCTGAAACGATGGCAAGTCCACGCTTTCCCTTTGTGCGCTTTGAGGGATCATCAGAGTCTGCAATGAGGTAAATTTCTCGTAAGACGCATTTGGGGATAAGGAGGGCACCTTCTAAAAACCCGGTAGTGCAGAGATAGAGGATTCGTCCATCAATAATGGAGCTGGAATCGAGTAATGTTTGAACGGAATGCGGTTTCATTTCTAGAGTATTATGAGAAAGCTGAGAATCATCAGAGGAATCTAGACTGGAGAGAATTGGCTCGGTCTGAGAAAAATACAGCCCCATGGTTAGCCCAAGGTATGGAAAAAGAAGCAGGCTAGCAACGAGTACCCAAGGATTGAGCGAAGGGATTCCTGGCAAGTTGATGTGCCAAGTGAAAATGACAAGACATGTTCCGATCATTCCGATCATGAGCCCCAAGCTCCCACCAAAAATGGCTGAGCGAGAGCATGCGGCCATTCGGGCTTCTAGCCATAGAGCTGAGCATCCAAGAACAAATCCAGTAATGCCTCCAAGCTCGATCCCAAGCCAATCTGGAGTGGAAGAAGTCGAGCCCACAGAGAGCCCAATGATGCTGCAGAGGATCAGGTACAAGATTCTTGAAGTTGTCAGAAAGGGATAGGCTGTGATTGGAGTCTTACGCAGGAATGAGTTTGTCACGATACCGATTCTCCGATCGTTCAATCCTATGCCGTGATGTTGACTACTGCTTGAGAGTTCGCTGATTGAAGCAGGGCGCGATGAGGATTTCTGTTCGATATTTCAGATTTTTCTGGTGAATTCTGTTCGAAATCACTTTCGATGATGTCTAAGACAGAGGATATCCCTTTGAGAGAAAGATCATGAATGAGTCGAAATTGCAATCGTGTGTCTTGATCGAAAATGAGGGTTTCACAACGATTGGGTCGGAGTGATCTTGCGAGATGAAGCGATCTTTTGAGTTGGTTGATGGGGTCGATAAAAAATGGAATGCCAAAATCTTGCGGCGGACGACCCCAGTCATGCCCGAGTGAGTTATCGTTGGAAACCAAGATGACCAAGGCGGAGCCAGATTGCTTGAATTCTAGAGCTTGTGCCTCAAGAAACCACGCATCAGTCTCTTTCAAGTCTGATAGACAGCAAAGAGCGAATTGAGACTTCTGGAAATTGAAGAATGGGAGAAAGCTAAATTGATTGTTGAACATACACGGGACACGGAGTGTTGGGGCCTTCATTCCTATCTTCATAACGTATGCTCCTTATGATGTTGTGCGAATGTTGCCTGTGGTGCCATCGAACTTGTAGCGAGAATCAAGGTCGTCTATCAAAATGATCCACGATCATACCAACGACCAACAGGGAGGTATTCGGTTGCACCACAGTTCACGCATCGCTTCACAAATCCAGAAAAACAAATTCCAACAACATGTTCATGAATGAACAACCCTGAACACCTTGCACATGATGTCGTTCTTGTTTGGTCGTGTTGATTCGCTTTGTGCGAGGTATCTTTCACGCTTGCGGAGATGATGGCTCGGTATTTGAACGTAATGTTCTGATCGATCTTGTCGGTTTTGACATGAGGAAATTCCTTTGTCTCATGATCATGTAATCCTTTATTTGCATTCAGGGGAAGACAATGCCTTTTTTGAAAATGTCCAGGTTCGTTTACATCGAGGACAACGTATTTCAATGCCCTTGGGAGTTTGTTTTGCGATCAAGCGTCCGCAATGACAGCGCAAATCAGTATCGTCTAACGGCATTGACTCTGAGTGAGTCGCGTCTATGGATTGCGATGAATGTGAATGCGGCATTTCATTTCCTTTTTTGGTTTTGATTACTATTATCATTATCAATAGCAGCGTTGACGAAGCATTGTCAATATATGTGCATGTGCAAAAAAAGGAAAAAAGATGCTGGAAGGATAGGCTCGAGGAAATTTTGTGTTGTTGTCTTTAGACGAGAGGAAGTATTGCTAGCCCGAAAATACGTAGGTCCTGCCACAAGGGCAGGACCTACATTGTAGTACCTCTTCAACGAGATGAAATGGTGATATCAGAAAATCATGCAGCGAGAATCATTCCTTTTCTTCTATTTTAGAGAAGGAGGAGATTTTTGATTTTTTTTGAGGTGTTGTTGATGCAAGAACGTGAGTTGTCGAAGAGCAAGAAGAGAGGGTCGACCGTTTAGTCTGGCTGAAGAAATTTATTTCTGAATTGTCTAGGAGACAAAGCTGTGCTTTTCTTGAAGAAGTGACTGAATGCAAATTGATCTTGAAAGCCGAGGACATCTGCGATTTGAGTCAGACTTAACGTTTCATCTTCTAACAGATGTTTGGCTTTTTCAATTCGTACTCGTTTGAGATAGACAGAAAATGGTTCACCCATTTGATTTCGAAAGAATTCTGAGCAGTACTTTTCTGAGTAACCAAGAAACGCTGACAAACCTTTGAGCGTGATCCCATGGCGGAGATTACAGAGGATAAAGTCATGGATTCGCCTAGGAAGAGAGTTGCCTACTGTATCTGGCGTGAAGGTGTGAATCAGAAGCTCCTCGAACGCCTTATGCACAATGGCTTGTAATTCGTTTGTGTGTCTTTCTTGACTCATACGTTGAAACCATTTTTCGGTATACACACGGAGTTCTTGCGTGAGATCTTGTTCGAGGCGCATTTGAGATGCGGTGAATTCCTGTATTTCCATAATTCATCTCCTTTGTATCATGCTGTCTCGCGGTTCTATGAATGATGTATCAATAATCATTGAGGGTAGAGTGATCTCAATCAGTTACGGTTGATCATGATTATGGCCTTGAACATAAAGAGCCCAAGGTGAATGATCACCTTGGGCTCTGGGTGCGAATCCCTCGGGCCGCTTAGGATTTACAGGGCTATGGAATTTAAGAAAGTAACATGTCTACAGGCCTATCATCCTTCGTGAGATGTGCTGACATTGGACAGTATCGCTTTCATTGTCATTTCCGTTGTTTTCGCTGATAGAGGAGAAGTCCAGCGATCCCTGAACCAAAGAGCAACAGGGTCGAGGGCTCAGGAACCGTCGTTGCGATGGCGGCGGATTCGGCGCCGGCTGATAGTTCGACAAAGGTCGACTCAAGTGCAGGGATAGTCACATTGAACATATCCATGGAAGATCCTGATCCCATCCTGAAGTCCGGTGGTGCGGTGTTCCCTTCAACAATTGTTGTGAGTGAGACAAAATCGACAGACAGATCCAACGCGATGGCAGCCCTCGCTTGCTCAAGGCTGGGATTGTTGATTGAGCCGGAGATGTTCCATGAGTACATCAATGTCAATGTGACATCGATATCGTTTACCGTCCTATTCATGAGCTCAAAATTTCCAAATACTGGTGCTTCGCCCAATGCTGCTCCTGTCGTAGGGGCAGCATTGGCCGTGACCTGGGCAGTCAGGAAAATTCCATTGCCCAGATTCGTTGGGGCCGGAGCGACTGCGGTTGCGGATGCATTTCCCGTGGATGTGAAATTCGGGAAACTGGTGTTGAAGCCTGGGATATACTGGATGGTCCCAAGGGGAGAAACTGTCAGTTGTGCCTGAATGTCGGCAGATGCCATGGTTGTTGCATGCGCTGTCGAGAACCCAGCTACCATGATTCCACAGATCATGGTGCGAATGGCGAAGCTCGTTTTCGCTTTGGATCTACTATTGAATCGTGGCAAGCAATTTTGTGTATTCATGATAGGACCTCTTCATTATGATCGTCGGTCTTGAGTTTGAGATCGTCCAGGGTTCCACGTTACCAGTTTAATATCGAGAAACCCTGAATCCAGGTTTTTATTAACTATAATCCTCGTTCAGCGATTGTAAGAACAACACCAAAGGTTCAATGTCCTGTTCCGTTAAGCCAATCTTCTTCAGTTCTCTGTCTGCATTCCGCAGTTCCCCGTTTCGTGCGAGGTTTGAGCTATTCATATCCCCACGAATCACATCCGCCAACGTATCGGCCTGTCCTGTATGGTTGTAAGGCGCGGAATGTCCGAGGTCGCGCAGGCCTGGAGTTTTAAAGCGGGCAATTGCTTGAGGAAGCAACTGGCTTGGACGACAGAGACGAACAATGTTGAAAATCCCTCTCTTTCCATTGAGTGCATCTTTACAAAGTAGGCGCCAGATGCGTCTTTGAGGTTTGCGGAAATCTGGATTCTGGAAAATATTCCAGAGTCCAAGATCCGTTCGTTTTGGATTCCCGGCGGTCGGAATATCTCGAAACGGTTCCTTCGCGCTTGGATGTTGTTCGGTCGCAGGGAGATACTCATTTAGATTTCGATACCGTTTGAGCCATCCAGGGATTTCAAGGTGTGCAAACGATCCGGCCCCGTGTATGTGATCATACTCCTCTTGAGCGACCCCATTGTTGTGAAAGGCAAAGTCCGTAAAATTTGGGGCTGCATGGCAGGCAATACAATTTCCAATCTTGCCTTGCGCGAGATCACTCGGTCTGAGTGCTCGTTTTTTCTGTGTGAAAAATACTTTGAGACCTTGTAACTCGCCTGTATCGAAGACAAATGATTGGTCATGAAATTCGAATGCACCATTGTCGGTATTCGGGTTTATTGAAACAAATTGTAATTGACCGCGGTTTTCAAGCCTTTTGATCTTTTGCAAGAGACGTTGACTGTATTTGATATCCGATTCCCACCTTTTCGGTTGTCTGGGTAGGGCATTCTTTTCGAGGAACACATCATACGGCGAAAGATTGAAATTTCCGTCGTCATCCTTTGAGAACGCTAAGTCTTCAGTGTAGGCCGCAATGAGCTGAGCGACGGCTTGGAAGATTTCTTTATCCGTCGCATTAACCACATCGACTCGAAATTCTGCTGGAAGCTTAAAACCCTCTGGGAGATCTGGATCTGTTCCCGTCAGGAGTTTGGTGTAGGACAGTGCTTCGAATTCTGATGCCAAGTCGCCTTCCCCATTGTCTTCGCGCACAACTTTAGCGATATGCGCGATGGCCGCGGCGCGTTCGCCTGGGATCCACCCGTAGTTTCGTCCGGATAATGTGCTTTCAACTAAATCTTGGAGCGTTTTAAATTCCCCATCGAAATGCTGAAGAAAGTTTATTCGTGGAAGCGAGGCATTCACCAGGGGCGGGGAGTTGCGTACGGTGACGGTCTTGCCATCCTCACGTGCAGGCATTGGGCTGCGTCGAGCGAAATCAGAATAGGTGCGCATGCCATATCCTTGAAGTGGATCTTCTACGCCTAATTCATCAACAAAATGACAACTCCGACAATTCATCGATAGACCACTGAAGGGATGTTCGGCTGGTTGTGCTTGCCAGTTCACGGCTTTGTCGAGGGCTGGATCACTTTGTCCATTAGGAAGAGGTGTGTTTGGGTTATTCCCACTATCATCCAAAAAAACTTTAAAAAATTGGGCAAAGCGTGTTTCAAGGAATACCCGTTCACCGTTGGTGATTTCTGCTGGGTCGGCTTCCTCTTCCGCCTCTTGGGCGAAGACGAATGCTGAAGACCCGACTAGCGTTAATGTCGTTGTTAACAAAGGGACGAGGAATAATCGGGGAAACAAGGCATAGGACATGTCGCAAAGCTTCATGGTAAAACCTCATAAAAAAATGAATAACGTATTACGAGAAACCTTCTTCTGTTTCTACAAAATATATGGGCGGCGTCTCGTGGTCTCACTCCTCATGTGTGAGTGGGGCGGCGAGGGGTACAGGAGGAGACCCAACCCCTCGCCTCTATGAGGATGGATGGGACAGATCCACCCTCATGTACAACCAATAAAACAGATCATTCAAACGTGTGGGCATAAAAAAACCCATGAGCGCTAGGTGTGGGCTCATGGGCTCTGGACTCAAAAGTCTCTGGCCTTAACGCTGTGGTGTTGTCAAAGCTGTTTAGTCGTCATCCTCCGGCATCATGAAGGCAGCTTTTTGCCACCACATTTCATACATAGGTACGACGAACATAATGATGAAACCAATAACCATGAGTAAATCACCAGTGAGCATGGTTAAGACAAATACGGGAGAGACATACGTAATGAGCCAAGGCGAAATAAGGTCTAATGTGACACCCAAAAATGAAATCCAGGTTGTCAGCACTTTCAGGAATGGGCTAATCATTGTTAAATACAGAACATGAACAAGAATCATAAAGACGACGGGCATGGTAAACAGATGAAAATGCATCGTTTCTGATAACTGTCCGAATGACATGGGCTCACCGAAATTCGCATCGGAGCCTCGGTAATGAGCTGCGAGGCCTTTGGGTGTGAGTTGTGTCATATCGTGAGCCCAGACAAAGGTAAAGACAAAGCCCGTGAGCATTAAGAGTAAAAACCAGGTATAGACCAGACGGATGTGTCGATCGGTATCGCGAAGACGAAACCGTGTATTAAAATTTCGCATTTACATTTGCACGTCATTCAAAACCCGAGAAAGGATTCGAGAAATCCCTTTTCACCACTTCCTGCGACAATGGTTTTTGTTCCGAGCCCAGATGGGTTTAAATAAAATTCATTGACCATGACCAGGACGCGTTTTACGCCAGCACTTGCCGAACGCACTGACATCGTAGCTCCGGAAATGTTGATGATGTCACGATTGATTCGAATCGGGTCACGGGCATCTTTTCCGTGGTATTGGTAGTTGAAACGTTTTTTGGCGATTTCGTTCCCTCGAGCTTCGCGATACACCAACACTTCAAAATTACTGACTTCTCCTTCAGTATCAACGCCGACCATATAGGTAATAGGACGATGTTTGCCGATGGTATTTTGAACAATGGCATAGCCATCAATCTTACCTCGTGTCTCCCCAATATAGACGGGGAAAGCCGTTTCAGGGAATTTCCAGCCAATGCGTTGTTCAATGAAATCTTTTTGCTCGGCAGTCAGGGTGAGTGTTTCTTGCCGAATTGTGGTTGAATCGGGAAACATGACATTCGCCGCCTCTTCCTCTGTGAAATACACTTCAAGATGTCCAAGTTCATCGGGTGTCAGCCAGCGTTTGAGCTCATGGTCCCAAATTTTTTCAGGATGTGGTTCTGCGGCTTGCAATGGCGAAATGGCTGTTCCGAAAAGACATACCATGAGGCTCACAATGAATAATTTTTGAATGATGGATGAATGAAAAAAAGTTAACATGCTTGCCTCTTCAGCCGGTTTTGGATGCGGGTTGCCAATTGGCGTTCTTGTTCTTCATGCGGCGGTATTTGTCTCCATGTACGGGATTGCACCCCCTGTGGTGACCAAAATTCACGAATTTGTTTGACCGTGATCTGACTGCCATTTTGTTCAGGTTCGATATTGAGAATGAATCGTGCGCGTTCTTGGTTCATCTGTCGTTGAAAGATTCCGCCGGCAGAGGTTTTGGGGTTATGGACGGCAATCCACTCGGTTTCGATGGCTCCATTGGCCTTGTTGATTCGTCGCAATTCAAATTCTTGTAAACTCGCCAGAGCAATGCTCCACGTTTCTTCAGGCGAACACATCGTCGCGACGCGGGGTGAGCTGTACCAGCCAGCGCACCCCGATAGGGACAACATTAAACAGCAAATAGTGGTAAGACTTTTGTTCATTTTTTAGAAATATGTCGCCATGCTCACCTGCCAGCCGTTACGTGACTGTGGATCGTCCTTGTGGTCATTAAACGTCCAAGCGAATTTGAGTACAGAATCTTCAACGGGGCGGAAATTAAACCCTACCGTGAGTCGCTGAATATCGTTGATGTTTCCACTTCTTTGGGTATTCGTATCAGCCTCTCCCCATCGTACAACGGCCGTGAATGTGGACGAATCACCAAAATGAGTCGGCGCCATTCGCTTCAGAACCGCCGGCATGAAATGATAATTACCCTGCACAAAATATCCTGCCATCCGTTTAGGAGGGGTACCATTGGCGGCAGCAACATTTTTCGACCCGCCTTCAATTCGTGTCCAGGCCGCCTCTCCGAGCAATTCAAACGGACCTCGTTGAATTAAGCCGTCTATGGCCAAAATTGTCAGGTCTTTCCTTGCTTCATCGTCCCATTTGCCATGATGAAAGGAGCCAGCGACTTCGATGCCGAGGAATGGACTCACTGATACCCGACCGACAATGGACTTAGCTTCATTGTTGTCATTTTTAAAGCTGCCTCGGCGCCCTCGGTATCCCCCTTCCCCGAACGTGGCTCCCCCGGCAGCGCTGCTTCCGCCATCGAATCCTTGAACGACATAAAATTCATAATCGACTTTAGAGAGTTGTGTCGGATAAAACGTGCCGAATAGTCCTAGGCCAGATTCCGCAAAGGTCGAAGGGATGATTAAGCGGCTGACCATGGGGCGAAGGGGAAGGTCATTCAACGGCGAGTCATGAACGAGATTAAATCGACCGACAGGCATTAAAATAATCCCAGCCCTGAGGCTCGCCCAATCTTCGAATCGATAGTCCATCGTGGCGAATTCGATCTTGAGGTCCCCATCCCCTTGATTGCCTTGTGGCCCACCATGCTCCACTTCAAGTTCAGTGGCGATACTCAGCCGGTCCGTCACTTGGGAATAAAAGAACGGGACAAATCGTTCTTGGTCAAACTCCAATCCTCCTGAACAATCTCGGGATCCCGCGTTATTACAGTCTGAAATGGTGAAATCCATGTAGCCACCAAGGATGGTTTTTGGTGCTAGTACAAAAGGTTTCGCATACACCGTGCGGCCACCTTCCAGAACGCTGCCACCAGTCACCGAATCACCACCTCCTAGTTGTATCCTTTGCTGAGATCGGGTGGTTTGGCCCAATCCCCGTATTTGCACGTTAGAGAAATCCGTAGTGGGGGGAGCTTGAGAAAGTTGGTCTAAATACTCTTCTATTTCTGTTCGAGTTATTTGTTGGATCTCCTCCTTCGAGACGGCATTAATGGCGATAGGGGTATCTGACATACCTTCCTCTCTGGCATTTGCCTCACTACTCAATCCAAATCCTCCGACGAGCAAACTGAAGGCTGCTAAGGCCCCAAACATCAAACGAAACCTCATAATAAGTACTCCCCTGTCTTTGGGGACTCCATGGTCCTCTGAAATGAATGAGAAAAAGGAGCTCAGAGGCCCTCAGCCAATTACGTCGAATACATCATATGATTAGGACGATGTTCCCGAGGCAGGTGGGGGCGAGCAGAGCGAGACGGTTACTTCGGAGAGGGCGAGCGTAGAAAAAGGTATAGAAACAAGACGTTTACAGCGCTTGCATTTCAATTCAACACTCTGCACTCCTAATTTCGCGACGAGCTGCCCACATTCACACCGAGCCTCAGACGAGTCAGTATTGGAAGCGTTGTTCGACATTTGATACTGACTTGCGTCCATAAATAAATTATCGATTATATTAAATATTGAGAATGATTATGATTTCTAAGCTAATTGATTTTGATAACCATTATTAATATAAAAATAACGTCGACTTTGTCAATGCCCATAGAGGTATTTGTGTTAAAACAAAGGGCCTAAGGGGTTTTATCTAGAGATTGGATTCTGTAAGCGATGTGTAGTATTTCTACTGATATTCATGAGATTGTCCTTGTCGTGGAAAGGGAATATTCACATTGATGATGCGTGACGAGTAGAATAGGAAAACGATGGGATTAAGCAGTTCTTCTAAAACAAGGCTTTTGAGAATTGATTGGGTAGTCGCTGGCTTGCTGATGTCTCTGTGTCTACATTTAGTAGGATGCTCGACCTCTGGACTCAACGATGTAGAAAAGCCCACTCCAGATCAGTCGATTGTGTTGGGTTTTATTCAGGTAGCGCCACGTGGGCCATATTTCCGTATGCACCAGACAGAAGCCTCCGTTCGATTTTTTGATGTGAGGAATACCAATACTGAGGAACGGACCAGAGTTCAAATGCCGGAGAAGGCAGAGCGATTTGTGACGAAGTTATCTCCAGGACATTATGAGTTGTTTCGGATACAAATTGGTGAGGGGCCTTTTCGGTCAGAGGCTCATGTCAATATGAGTTTTGATGTGTTAGCGGAAAAAACGAACTACCTGGGAGTTTGGCGCTTGCAGGTCGATCCTCCAAAAACTGTACGGATGCTTCAATGGGAAGTATTGGTTGAAACCTCCAATTTCAATCCAGCTCAGGTGTTGAATCGGATGCTTGTTGACAACCTCTTAGAGATGTCTTTGCCGAAACCTGAGTTCAATCAGAATCGTCTTTTTGCGGTAGCTCCTTCCCAGCCCAGAGCCAAATACTTTTATCGAAGATGACACCTATGCTCACGTCCCAACCATCTTTTGTCTTGAGAGCTCGAATTTCTCGCCAATTGGGAACAAAGTATATGTTCAATAAGGGACAATTATTGTTCTGCAAGCTCAGTCTATTGATGTTGTTCACGCTCTGCTTTTTAACTGTGTGCCCTGCTGAGAGTCATTCCAAAGATGTTCTGATCAAACGCAGCCAATATTTAATGGGAACGTTGGTTTTTGTGACTGGGGTGGCACCTGAGGAAGAGGTGGCGAAGAAAGCGGTGGCAGCAGGCTTGGCAGAAATTAGGCGCATTGAACGCTTGATGAGCACGTGGATACCCAAAAGTGAGCTCTCAAAGGTCAATATTGCGGCAGGCAAGCATGCTGTCCAGGTAGGGCCAGAAAATATGGAGGTTCTAAGGGCTTCCTTGCGAATGGCGGCATTAACAGAAGGCGGGTTCAACATTGCTGTGGGTCCTGCTGTGGATGCCTGGAATGTCAGTCAGGAGGGCAGAATCCCATCCCAAGAGGAGCTGGAGGCGGTTCGTCCATTAACTTTATTGGTAAATATTGCCTTGGATGAACAGACTGGAACTGTCCTTCTTAAACACACCGGAATGAAGATTGATGTTGGGGGAATAGGAAAAGGCTATGCTGCGGATTTGGTCGTAGGCGTCATGCAAAAAGCAGGGGCCACCGCCGGAGTAGTCGCACTGTCAGGGGATATCAAAACATTTGGCCGAATGCCTGATAAGGAACGATTCGTCTTTGGGATTCAGCATCCGAGAAAAGAACAGGGGCAAATCTTGGGTCGGATTGAACTAGAAAACGAAGGGGTGTCGACCGCGGGAGATTATCAACGGTTTATCATGAAAGACGGCATTCGCTATCACCATATTCTGGATCCAACAACACTTCAACCGGCTCGAGGATGTCAGAGCGTCACCATCATTGCCAAAGACGGAGTGATGGCTGATGGATTAGATACTGGTATTTTTGTTATGGGTCCGAAAAAGGGTATGGCCCTCATCGAATCCTTACCCGATGTGGAAGGGGTCATTGTCAGCGAGCAAGGGGAAGTGATGGTCTCCTCTGGCCTTAAAGATCGCTTGAGATTAGAGCCCTAGTCTATTAGGCCAGATCTGACCTGCCTGACAGCTTCAAATTAGGCGGTGACCTATTCAGAAAGTAGGCCTTCAACCATCCCCAATCTATCGCTCTCAAATAGTCCGCTCTCGGCGAGAAGCGGATGGCGTCTTTATGTGCCGTTGCACTCAGGAATCTGATAAATACCATCGTCAGACTCACCTGGCATATCAATAAAGGCCGGATAGCTGGGGTATCCAGGGTAGTTGGCGCAGACCTTACGTTGCTTGGTATTGATCATCACGGGCCATAAGCTGCGATTTCTGGGAGACAGCGAAGAATGGTTTTTGAGTTCTAGGTGCGCCTGCCATTGTTGGCCGAGGCCTGTGCCTTGTATGGTGCGCATCACTAGACCTTGAGAAGGGACGTTTTGCCCGTCAGCGGCATCGTAGCTCCAAAACCCCACCACCTTCCAGCTATCCTGTTTTTCCGTTGCGGGCGGAGTCTTCGTAGAAGAACTCGAGTTTGTTGTCTGTTGAGATCTCACAGTAGGCGGTGCACTCGGCGGATTTTGAGCGAACGCGATCATCGCAGGCTTGGAAAAATTACTTGGTCTTTGTATCCGAGCGTCTGATTTTGCATCGAACGCACTGTTAAGCGAGAGAAGATAACCGCTCTAATCGATGTTGCTTTTGTGGAAAGGTTGGTCGCGATGACAGTTAGATTATAAGAGCTATCTGCTACGGCAACTTGATTCCATTGTGGTCGATTTGAGGGCTCTCCAAAGCCTCCTGAGCTCACCGCGTAGTCATTGCCGAGGTTGTCTTGGATCGTGACCCCTAGACTGATCTCGAGTTTTTTGTCTCGGAATCGATTCGTAGCCACCAATTTGCAGATAGCCGATCTTTCAGGCGTGATCTCACATGACTTCATCTCGAACTGGGTGTCATTGAACGATTGTGTCTGTGGATTAAGTAGTGCTAGCGTCGGAAGGTTCAATGGCAACATATCTGTTTGGCATCCTGAGAGTAGGCAAATTGACCCCAGGATTACCAGGCGACTAAAATTTTTCATGCTCGTTAACTCCGTTTTTGTGGTTCGCTTTGTCGAAAATTTTTATCAGATGATTTACTTCCAGTCCAAGATGTTTTTGTCTGCTTTGGGTTGTGAGTTCAACTGGTCGCTGCAACACATGCCTGAAATTTCTTCGCGAGTGTTTCGTATTCTAAAGTTTTCCTCGGGCGTTCGTTCAACTGCCGAGCGACTTTATTGAGCTGCGCTTGCGTATACCTCGATAAATCGGTTCCTTTTGGAAAGTACTGTCTGAGCAGCCGGTTCGTATTCTCATTTGAGCCACGCTGCCATGGGCTCTTTGGGTCACAAAAGTATACCGCAATATCGGTCGCGA
>JAJDBS010000105.1 GCA_029261235.1 Nitrospirales bacterium | reverse complement strand
GCGCCTCGATTACGATATGATCCTTCGCCTGATGCCGAGGGATGGAAGTGTTGTCGATCTCGGTTCTGGAAATGGAGAGCTCCTCTCCATCCTTCGCGGCCGCGGTTACGGGCCACTTCTAGGAGTTGAGCGAGACCAACGACAAGTTGTAGCCTGTGTGGAGCGTGGACTTCCGGTCATTCACGCGGATCTTGAACATGGGCTCCCCGCTATACCCGACCAAAGCTTCGAACTCGCACTTTTATCGCAGACCCTGCAGTCTATCGTCGATGTAGCCGGTGTACTCGACGAAGTGGTCCGTATAGGGCAGCGTGGAATCGTGAGCTTTCCTAACTTTGCTCATGCGCCAATGCGTGAGACGTTTCGTCGAGAGGGACGACTGCCTAAGGAAGAGGGCCTCTATGCCTACGATTGGCACGACACCCCGAATCGCCGGTTTCCTTCGATCCTTGATTTTCAAGAGCTGTGTGCGAAACGAGGAATCCGTATTCTGGAGGCGATTTATTTTAAGTCCACCACTGGCGAAGAGATTCTTGACGATCCCAACTTGAATGCCGACGTTGCCGTCGTCGTGCTCACGCGGGCGCTGCCATGAGCTTTGCCAGACTACTGTCTGTCCTTTGAATAGGCGACACTCAGCAAGGCAATAGACACCACAAACATTTCCTAAAAATTTGATGAAGGAGGGTTCTGCATGGAACCGGATTTTTGGCTTGAACGTTGGGAAAAACGAGAAATTGGTTTTCACCAAGTAGACATCAATCGATTCCTGGAGCAGTACTGGTCAACCCTCGAGTTGGCCAAAGATAGCACCGTATTCGTGCCGCTCTGTGGTAAATCCAAAGATATGCGGTGGTTGGCGCAGCAAGGCCATCATGTGTTGGGCGTGGAAGTGAGTGAAACCGCTGTGCGGGAATTTTTTGAAGAATGGGAAGTGAAGCCTACGTGTGAGCACAAGGGTTCTTTTGTTTCCTATTCAGCGAAGAATATTGAAATTTTAGTAGGAGACTATTTTGCCCTCACTGCTGAAGATGTGCAAGAGGTGGCAGGCGTGTATGATCGAGCGGCCTTGGTGGCTCTGCCACCGGACATGCGCCGTAATTATGGCACCTCGTTAGCCGAGAAATTACCAGCAAAAACGCAAACCTTACTCATTTCTTTCGAATACCGTCTGGATGCGAGGAAAGGCCCACCCTTTTCTATTGATGTTGAAGCAGTCAAAGGCCTGTTTGAGGCTACATGTGATATCAGCTTGCTGGATAGTCAGCCCTTTGATTTACGTGGCGTCGCTGCGACTGAACATGCCTTTCGGCTTGGTTATCTGTAGGGAACTTCTGCTTCATTCCTTACGCGGCATTCTCGCGAAAGCGGCTGTCGATGTTTTCCAAAGAACTCTGGATGTCTGCCTTCCCAGAAATGATCGTCATCAGACCATTTCCCGACATCTATCCGTCATTCTTTTCTAAGGAAGAGATTGCAGGAATTCTTCTTTTGTGTATCCCGTTCGTGATGGAATATGGCCTTGCTGTGGGGTCTCGTGACAATGCAACGGATGAAGGTTTCGATTTTCATCTGACCTACCATCTCTTTTGGAAAGGCCTTAGGTTGTAGAAATCGGCAGCAACATGTTCCCTTGAATTGGGTGAAAGCATGTTGCCGATTGGATTAATGAAGCGGCTGTCAGGTCAGATACGCCGTAGATTTCTACAGAAATCTTGTGATTATTTCTGATCTTGTCTACGACGGTGGTGAAGTCGCCATCGCCTGAGACCAGGATGATCGTGTCCACATCTTTGGCGTACTCCATCATATCTAACGCTATTCCGACGTCCCAATCACCCTTGGCCGAGCCATCACGCCGTTGCAGAAACGGGGTGAGTTTTATGTGAAACCCCACTCTCTCCAGAATCTTCTGGAACGCCATCTGTTTGTGATCCCCTTTGTCTGTCGCGTACGCAAAGGCTTTGACGATCTTCCTCTCAGAAGTTGCGTGTTTCCAAAATGCACCATAATCAAAATGGCAGTGATGTTGTTGTTTTACTGTGTAATAGATGTTTTGTACGTCTGCGAATATGGCGACCTTGTCCATGATCTCTCCCATTTCATTTTAAGCAGATAGTGCGAAGGCTCTGGCCAAGGTAGCTCAAACTCTAGAAATTCCTAAGAGGGATGAGATAGTGCCAGTAATCTCATAGCGAATCAACGAGTGTCTTTGAGGACTGGAAGTTCTTTCTGTCTTCCCGATTATCGTAGCCGCAGTTGTAGGGTTTTCCTCTGTAGTTATTTGGTAGGGGCGGGTGGCCATTCAAGAAAAAAGAAAGATGGATTCCCGATTGAAAATGTTAGGAATGACGGGATGGGGAATGTGGATTCCTGCCTGCGACCGCAGGAACGGCGGAGCATGCGTAAAAGGATTTCCCCAATGAATGTTGGGATGTTTACCAGGCGTAGGCTTCGGGTGCTGGGCCACCGGGGCCTGGGAAGATGTCATCTAAGCGCTGTACCATATCTTTGGAGAGAGTGAGTTCAAAGGCGGGTATGGTGCATTCAATTTGTCTAATGCCTCTTGTTTGTTGATGCTGACCTACATCAGGATAGCCTGTTTTTCATTAGTAGCTAGCCAATCGATTTGCGAACGACCCCAATATGGTCAGTCACATGAATCAACAGGTTAAAAGCACTGTCTAGGTGGCGGAAAACACAAGCAAGCAAATCGCTCTCTTCATAAAGGTCTTCTCAAGGGAAATGGTCTAGTTGTTTGCCATGAGTACCCCATGTAAAACAATCTGATTTATATCAGTTTTCTTTTTTGTGAATAGCGGTATTTTCCCCATGTATGCATAGTCCATGAAGAAACATACCCGGACTGTCTCGAAGATTGCTTGGTTCCTCTGAAGGAAAAGAACGGAATCTGAACTCAGATTGTTTTGTGAGGTTAACGGTTGGAATTGGAAGTGGCACTATATCTTTTGCAAGTCCATTGATGATCAAGCGGCGAGCGGCAGTATCCGGGGTCTTTTTTTTGAAGCCGAGCCAAATGCTTGTCACAATGGGGGGGAGGACTTGTTCATAGAATGGAGACGGTCTTTGAGCTGGAGTTGGAGGAAGGAAGATATCCCCTAGAGTTAGAGGAGGTTTTATTTCTTTTGAAAAGTCAGAGGTTGGAGGATTCAATCCATATTTGATTTTAATCGGTTCGGTATTTTCGGTGATCGGTTTTAATAGTTCCCGCGGTGAGTAAATGTACCAGAGCTGATAGAGATCAGGGGTGATTTTTTCTCCTGTTTTGAGCTCAAGATGAATTTTCCGCAAATCCAGGCTTAGATCCAAATGACGAGGTTCAAATTCAAGGCTGAACCACTGTCGCTCTTCATACCAGTCTACCTTTCGAAGCCATTGAAAGGGATTCAAAAAAGTAGGAAAGATAGTCAGAAAATAGGGTCCACCAAGAATGCCGTAGTATGTGCCTGACCCTTCGCTAACTCTCATGCATGATTCATTAGTGATAAAGACAACCCCATCTCCCAATGGTCTGGAGGCCATGGAAGAAGAGGCAGAAATAGAGGGTTGGTGGTAGGAAGCATATTCGAGAAAAGTGCAACCCGATAGTGTCACTATTAATGCCAATGACACACAAATTTTTAGTGCGGGGAATAGGATCTCCACTAAGTTTCTGAATTTGTGACTTCGCAACATGGGAGTTTTTATCCTGAGGCCAAGTCTGTCACTGAAAGAAAATTCATTCGTGTCAATAAAAAAATAAGCAGGAAGAGGGGCAATAAATTCTCGTATCCTTAGAGGTTCATACTTCCTATCTCATCTGTCTCAGATGTTTAAATCCCCGGGAATCGGATAATTTAAAAAACCTATCGGCAATGATATTGAACTTCTCAACAAAAATCCTAGAAATTAATTGGTTCATGAACTTTTTGTCTAGGAACTAGAACCCCTTTAACTGGCGGTTCTATATACTGTCTGATCAGTCTTGCAGAAGTTTTGACGGCTATCATTCTTAATCAGGGGGTTTCCCTATTAATATATTGAGAATGACGCTTATCATGACTTCAACCAATCTATTATTATCCATTTTTTCAAAGTTTCCAGATTTAAAGCTGAATGACAAGCGTTGATTAGTAAAAGGGAAGAACATTTACCAGGCGTAGGCTTCGGGGGCTGGGCCGCCGGGGCCGGGGAAGATGTCATTTAAGCGCTTTACAATATCTTTGGAGAGGGTTAATTCGAGGGCGCGCATAGTGCCGTTCAATTGATCGAGGGTGCGTGGACCGATGATGGGTGCGGTCACGGTTGGTTGATGAAGAAGCCAGGCTAGAGCGATATGCGCGGGTTCTTCCCCTGATTCTTTGCAGAGTTGTTCATAGGCCTCTAAGCGTGGTCGATATTTCTCGATGGTTTTTTGTAAATCTTCATCAGTGCGCCGTCCCGTGATGTTTGGTTGCAGTGCTCCGGCTAACAGCCCTCGTGCCACAGGACTCCATGGAATGAGGCCAATGCCGTAGGCTTCGCACGCGGGAATGACCTCTAATTCGATCGTCCGATCATTAAGATTATAGAGACTTTGTTCGGAGACTAGTCCTAAGAAATGGCGCTGCTTGGCCATTTCTTGGGCTTGGGCCAGGTGCCATCCGGCGAAGTTGCTGCTGCCAACATAGAGCACTTTCCCTTCTTGATAGAGTTGTTCCATGGCTTGCCAAATTTCTTCCCATGGTGTTTGTCGATCCACGTGATGCATTTGATAAAGATCGATGTAGTCGGTTTGTAACCGACGGAGACTGTCCTCGCAGGCGCGTTTGATATGTAATGCAGAAAGACGCGATTGATTGGGCCATTCTCCCATCCGACCAAAGACTTTGGTGGCCAGAACCACTTTTTCGCGGCGGCCTCCACCTTGTGCAAACCAACGGCCAAGAATTTTTTCTGTAATCCCTTCGCCTGTTTCCCAGCCATAGACATCGGCCGTATCAAAAAAGTTGATGCCCAGTTCCAATGCCCGGTCCATGATGGCAAAGCTTTCGGTTTCCGACGTCAACGGGCCAAAGTTCATCGTGCCGAGACATAAGCGGCTAACTTTCAATCCTGATCTGCCAAGATGTACATATTTCATGAGGGTGTTCCTTTTACTAGATGAGGCTGTTGAAAAAAGCCGCCAGCGGCGTTCTCGCAAGTTTTCCGTGCTCACGTACAAAATGTACGCTCCGCGCGCAAAACTGGCTGCGGCCTTGCTGGACGAACTTTTTTGAACAACCCCGAAGATTTTGATGTTCAACTTGTTTGTGACGAAATATGCCCCTTGATATCGTCATAATTTAACACTCCCTAGATAAACGTTAGGAGAGGCGGATTGAAGCATTAACGCATGGTGCACTTCAAGATTGTATACATGGGGCATGGCCGATCATACGTGATGGTTTTTCATCGACGGAACTCATAGGTATATGCCATGTTGATTGTGATAAACGGGATCGATCTTACTGCGACTATTCACTGTTCTGCGAGAAGGAGACCCATATATGTTGTCAACTCAAGGCTATGCAGCGCAACAGGCCGGAGCTACACTCGGAGCGTTTACCTTTGAACGGCGAGAGGTTGGGCCGAAGGATGTTCTGGTTCGCATTACCTATTGTGGGGTCTGTCATTCGGATATTCATCAAGCTCGAGATGAATGGGGTGGTTCAATTTTCCCGATGGTGCCAGGACACGAAATAGTTGGGACGGTTGAACAGGTTGGTGCCGAGGTCAAGAAATTCAAAGCTGGTGATTCGATTGGCGTGGGCTGTTTTGTGGACTCATGTCGGACCTGTTCTTCTTGTATGAAAGGACTTGAGCAATATTGTGAAACTGGGATGACGTTTACGTATAACGGCATGGATAAAGATAGCCAACCAACCTATGGAGGCTATTCCAACCAGATTGTGATTGATCAAGACTACGCTTTAACCATTCCCAATGGTCTCGCGCTTGAAGCTGTGGCCCCGTTGCTCTGTGCTGGGATCACGACATATTCTCCGTTGCGCCAATGGGGTGTGGGTAAAGGCCATTCGTTAGCTGTCGTCGGGCTTGGTGGGTTGGGCCATATGGCTGTGAAGATCGGTCGCGCGTTGGGTGCTGAAGTCACGGTCTTGAGTCGTTCGGACGCGAAGCGGGATGATGCGAAGCGGTTAGGAGCGAATGATTATGCGGCAACCTCCCACGAAGGCACTTTTGCACGATTAGCTCGAACGTTTGATTTTGTGATTGATACGATTTCAGCTCCCCATGATTTAAATGCCCATCTTGAACTTTTGAAAACTGATGGCACGTACATTCTGGTTGGTGCCTCGCCTGAATCGCTTTCTGTCAGTGGATTTTCGCTCATTCTTCGACGTCGGCGATTGGTGGGATCGTTAATTGGTGGCATTCGAGAAACACAAGAGATGTTGGATTTCTGTGGAGAACATGGTCTGACCTCAGACGTGGAAGTTATTCCGATTTCTCAGATTAACGAGGCGTATGAGCGGGTGCTAAAAGGAGACGTGCGGTTTCGGTTTGTGATCGATATGGCATCATTAGATCACTAAATATAGAGAAGACATCATCGCCTAGGGACATTGGCCTAGCGGCTTTATGTCGGCGGGAGTATGGGGCCAGCCCATTGTCCTTTGATTCGCTGGACATCGACTAAATTATTTGGTGGGCCGAGATCCGCCATGAGTTTCGTATCAATTCGGCCATGGCCGACCAACAATAACTGGGGTTCCCCAATCCCTGGTGCTTTATGCCAATACCACCCAGGACAATCAGGGAGAGCCTCACTCCATTGAGGCGTGACGTGTCTCAGCTCCCGCTCCAAGCGTGCTTGGACTTCTTGTGCATCGTGTTCTCCGAGCCATGAGCTCATACTTTCATAGAGAGCTTCTGCATGAGCATGTAGGGTCATGTTTGGTTGTTCCTTTTTAAATGGGCGCTCTTATTTCAATCGTATTGGCTTATTCAAGCATCTGGGTCACGGTGAATAGTTTGTGGTGAAAACGTCGGAACGCAGAGGGCCAGGTATTCGGCCCCCTCTGGTGTGCTGTATCGTACTCATTCTCCAGGATGACTTGTTCCGGCCTGTCAGGTTTCAATAACAAGAACACCCTCTTTGTGTTTAACCTGAATCTTCCCTTTTAATCCGACCTTGGTTTCTGCAAACTCGGGCTGCCCCCCCCCATTTCCAGCCGAACCGGGAGGACTGACGATGAGCGCAGTCCTGGCTGCCTCATTTTTCGTGGTGACGTGGCCGGCATATTCCTCTATGAACTGAGGCTTGGTTCCGACTGGAGGAATGATGGTGGGTTGTGTCGTAAGAGTGGGCATCGTACAATTTCCTATCAGGTGACGAATGGAGTGTGACCGATTGTATCCTTTCATGACTTTCTACGTACCAGGTGATTGATGCTAAGGCGTTAAATCCTTAAGTCAGTCAGGCCTAATTGTCAATCCTGTGGTGACGGCCTTGCTCCATTCTTTCTCCATATCGTTGCCACTCGGCCGGCGATTTCCAATTCCCTTCCTTTCAGGTTATTGAAGAAAGAAATTTACTATGCTGATTCACGGACTTCACTTCAACAACATTAAGGGTGATCTCTTCGGGGGTGTCGTTGCTGCGGTTATTGCAGTGCCCTTAGCCCTAGCATTTGGTGTCGCTTCTGGAGCGGGGGCAGAGGCCGGTCTTTATGGCGCGATCTTTGTAGGATTTTTTGCGGCCATATTTGGTGGAACGCCCGCACAAGCCTCCGGGCCAACTGGCCCCATGACGGTGGTGTTTGCTGGTCTTCTCGTGGAAATGTCTAGCAACCCACAATTAATCTTTACGACGGTGGTCTTGGGTGGAGTGGGCTTGGTTGTCTTGGGCATGCTGGGAATTGGACGCTATATCAGTCTTATGCCCTATCCGGTGATCTCAGGGTTTATGAGTGGCATTGGCGCGATCATTATTATTTTGCAAATTGGTCCATTGTTCGGCCACGCTGCTAAACCCGGAGGGGTGATTCCGAATATCATCGGCATCACCGAATTTGTCACACAACCTACCGTATCTGCCGTCAGTCTTGCGGTGATCGCCTTAATCATCATGTATCTTACGCCTAAACCAGTGGCCCAAATCGTTCCTCCACCCTTGTTAGCCTTACTTGTTAGTACGCCAGCTGCAATCTGGTTTTTCCCAAATGCACCGGTCATTGGATCAATTCCTTCCAACTTTCCCCCGTTTCTTTTTCCTACGATGGAGATTGAATTGCTGCCCCTCGTCATAGAAGGAGCCTGTGTCCTTGCGTTACTTGGCGCCATAGACAGCTTGTTGACCTCTTTGGTGTGCGACAACATGACTCGTACTCAACATGATTCCAATCGTGAGCTGATTGGCCAGGGCATTGGGAATATGGTTGCTGGGTTTTTTGGTGGGTTGCCAGGGGCTGGTGCGACCTTGAGGTCAGTCGCCAATATTCGATCTGGTGGACGCACTCCTATTTCTGGCGCGTTGATGGGTCTGGTGCTGTTGGCCACTTTACTCTGGTTAGGACCGTTAGCGGAACAAATTCCTTTAGCCGTGCTTGCAGGAATTTTATTGAAAGTGGGCGCGGATATTATCGACTGGCGGTTCCTGCGCCATATTTGGGATGCTCCGCGAGCGGATGTGGGAATTATGGTTGTCGTATTTTTGATTACTGTCGTTGTCGATTTGATTACCGCCGTTGGCGTGGGTGTGGTGTTGGCGAGCTTACTCTTTGTGAAGGAAATGGCTGACTTACAGTTAGCCAATATGACCGTCATTACTGACGTGCATGAAGAGTCACCGCTGACGGAAGAAGAAGCCGCCGTGATGGAACGCAACGTGGGGAAGATTGTCTTGATTCATGTGGATGGTCCCATGAGTTTTGGGTCGGCTAAAAATATGGTGCGGCGACTTGAGACGGCACCGGGATTGAGAAGCTTTACGAGTTGCGTGTTAGATTTATCGGATGTGCCGGTGATTGATGGAACGGCGGCGTTAGCGATTGATGATATGCTCCGAATCATTCGGGCGCATAAACAGCATTTATTTTTTGTTGGAATGCAACCACATGTGACCGAAGCGCTAGAAGGGTTCGGTGTCTTAGATCATATTCGACCAGGACACCGCTATGCTGAACGGCTGGATGCTTTGAAGCATGCCGCACAACCTGCAGAGGCAATACCTCTTGACGATATTTCGTCTACAAAGGATGATTAGTGGTGTTTCTTGTGAGATAAGAATTTTGATGGTGAATGTTTTCGGCAGGAGAGGATCATGAAATGGATTGGGTGACGACAATGGGATATCTCGCAGGTATCTGCACCACGTCGGCGTTTCTTCCTCAGGCGATCAAGATCGTTAAATCGAAGCATACGAAAGATATTTCTTTGATGATGTATGCCGTGCTGGCCACGGGCATTGTCTTGTGGTGTGTGTACGCATGGATCAATCGCGATTGGCCTCTGGCTCTGGCCAATGGTGTCACCTTATTGTTGGTCGGATGGATCCTTATTCTCAAAATTCGCTTTGGGTAAGCTTTGATGCAATGTGATTGCTCGGGTAGGAGCCTGTGTGTTTGGAGGGAGTTGGTCCCAAGGGTTCGGATCCATCTTGCTCGAGCAGGTCGTGAGCATTCTGTCGCTCCTCGTTGTCTTCAGGCGTCGATCAGATTTGGATGGAAATCGTCAAAATACCTGAATGGTGCAAAGCTTGTTGCCATGTTTCTCAGCAACTGGTGGATGGTCAGTCCGAGCCCAATTCACGCTAGATTTCGTATGTCCCTGTCTGTTAACCTACTATATCTATTTGATCATGCGTGGGTTATGCTGAATCGAACTTAGTAACTTCCCTGCCCCTCGTGGTTATAGCTAGAATAACTGGCTTCATACTCAAATTTTTCAAAATGCCAAGTTTGAACTCCGGCCATTCCTATTTTTTTCAATCGACGGGCGTGAGGAATGCTGTGGGTTTTCCGTTATGTAGTGGTTAGTTAACGTCGAAACATCCCCCTTCAGAGATTTCTGAGAGAAAATTGGGTAATGGGGTCTTTCATGGCATCGGTCATGTTGCCTCATCATTACGGATTATGCGAATCCAATCTACGGGGATTTTTGTGTAGGATGAACGTACATTGTGAGAATCTGTCGGATGCGTGTGTGGGCTTTCTGCAATATGTGATAGTGGCAATGCGAAATACCAATCCACTGAGTAATTGACGTTTTCGTAGTTTTTTTAGGCTACAACAGCGTATCTATTCTACTTATTCATGTTTCTCATCAATGTGGAATTTGAATAAATGTAGATTCAAGTTGCGAGTTTCTTGCTACTTGAGAATGGAATTTTTGCAGTTGAGGTGTGATCAGGAACGCGTTGTAGGGTTTATTGTGTTTTAATGTTTAAAGTTATGTACAGGTAGGAGGAGGAGTATGACACAACGATTCATCGGGTCATTGATTTTTCGGGCGGTTAAAGTGGGCGTCGTGAGTGGATGTATGATTGCCTTAATCGCGGGGTGTAGCTCCCGTTTGCAATCGACAACCGCTTCTAAGAATGAAACGCCGAAAGTACCAGTGACTCAAGTCGAATTAGAAGTTGAGGAGGCCGTGCTTCAGGAAGTGCTCGCGACTCAGGATGCAACACCTTCCCTTCCTGCTCCTGGCCCTGAACTAGCAACTGAAATTTTTGCCAAATCAAAGACCTCAGATCTCTCAACAACGAATGAGCTTGCCGTAGTTCCCGACCTGCAGGGAGAGCATGCTTCATTGATGCCATCAACATCAGGGCAGAACATGGTACAGCCAAAAGAGGAAATGCCTTCTGTCTTCGGTGAAACGGAATCTGCAGGAATTTCTCCATTTTCGAATGAACAGATCTCTCAATTTGATGATTCACAAGTGGAAGCTATTCCTGATCTTCCCATCAATTCAGAACCCGTGATTAAAGATGAATTAATGCAAATAGCCAAATTAATGGGCAAGCAGCCAGAACAGGTTGGCATTCAAAAGACCGAACTAGAAAGAGCGCTCAGTGATATCTATTTTGATTTTGACCAATTTGAGATTCGAGAGGATGCAGGAGTCTTATTGAAAGCCAATGCCCAGTTGCTTTCGGAAAAATTTGCTGAAGCGAATATTGTGGTCGAAGGCCATGCTGATCAACGAGGGACGCAAAGCTATAACTTAGTGCTGGGAGAGCGACGAGCTCAGGCTATTAAGTCTTTTTTACAAGATCTCGGTGTCCCGGCAAAAAGTCTTCAGGTGGTGAGCTATGGAAAAGAAAAGCCCTTTTGTCACGATCAAACGAAAACGTGCTTTCAAGAAAATCGCCGAGGGCATTTTGTCGTAAAATAATCGTACTCGACTGAGTATTCCTTGTATGGTGAGGACTATCATGACCCCATCGATTATGTTTGCACGGTCCTAGGGGAAATTTCTGAAAACACCAGTCATTCGCTGTGCTCCATCCCTTGCCATCCTGTGCGTGGCGATCTTGGGGATGTCCCCTGCCAGTGGTTTTGGGATGGATGATTCCATTGCTCCTCCTAAAGCCATTTTGCTTCCTGATACCGCACTCTTGTACGTGTCGGATTATGTCTCCTTTGTGGGCGAGGATCGCCACGGACGCGTGGCATTCGCCTTGGACAATAATCGTGGGCAGGATGGGGAGTCCTGGCAGGCCGAACACTTTGTTGTGCTGCATGATGAGCACGAAGGATGGATTGCGCTCGAAGGCTCTGGGTCCTACAGAAATTCTACGCGTGAGTTAGCAACAATCCCTCCTTCCTCGTTTTTCCAAGTAGAGGGCATGCCTCGAACGGGGCTGTCGATCACGAGTCATCCCAATAATCTGACACTCACCATTCAACCCATTCCAATTCGACTCGAGCGTGACCACGAAGGCGGTCGGTATTGGTTGGGGTCAGCTGCGGCAGAATTGCAGTGGAAGGACCGAACGTTGAAGGGACGGGTGATATACGAATATTTCATGATGCCGGAATTTAATCGCCTTTCGCGAACTTACTGGGGTTTATGGAAACACTTTCAGGGGCTGTATCTGACGATCGAAGGGCTCGGCGATCTCTATGTGCATTCACAAGAAAGTGACATGATGGCGCCGTTGGTGGGAAATGTGAGTGGATTTTTGGTCGTTGGCGAGGAGTCAGAACCTCTTCAGGCGTTACAAGTGACGCTCTTGGATCATGAGCAAGCATGGGGCTTGTATCGATGGCCGAGTGCTTGGGGTCTCAATTGGGTTAACAAAACTGCTGCAGGTCGTGCGCGCTTAGAAATTAAGGAATTCAAGGCGATGGGCAATTGGGTGATTGGTGGATTTGGCATGGGGATTGTTCACGGAATTGTCCATTACAATGGGAAGGAATACGCTGTCTATGGGTTAGCCGAATTGATTATGTAGGCTGCAAGGTTCTATTGTATTGAGACAACGCAAGCCTAGCATGTAGTTTCACGGAGCGGCCGATGAATATGGCATTAAACAAGTTAGTGCATGCAGTTGGAATCAGTGTTGTTCTCGTATATGGCAGCGTTTTTGATGTGGGAGTTTCTTTGGCCCAAGATTCCTTGCCAGAGACCACTCAGTCAGCTGTGATTGTATTAGCCGCGAAGCAATGCGCCACCGACCTCTCCTCGCTTCAACCCAAAATGAACAAAGCTCTGCAATTTATCAAATCTGCCTCATTTCGAAAGGCAATGCTCGCTTCTCTGGAGGCATCGATTCCAGAGGCGATTTCCCAATCTGATGGGCTCGCTCAACAAATTGCATTTCTCAAGAAAGAGATTGCTAAGCAAGAACAAGAGCGTGCCCATGCTGAAAAAGTGGCACGAGAAGGACTCACCGATCCATCCCAGCCACTCAAGCCGTGCCGTCATAGGAAGGAAAGTGCATATTGTTATGCGATGGATCAATATCTCATCTCTACTGCCTCGAACCTTGCGAACCAAGATTTTTTGAGCGCGCTGCAATGTTACCAGCGTGAAGGTGTGCGATAGATGTAAGAGAGAAGACGGTGATTGAAGAAGATTGTACTGAGGATATGAAGAAAAGCCCCTTTAACTTTTTCCAAGATATCCCTCAAGCTCTTTCAGAAGAATTAGTTGAAAAGGTTCTGAGCACGCCCCCCGTTCGCATCGAACGCATTATTTCCAATGGCCAATCTTCCCCTCAGGGGTTTTGGTATGATCAAGATGAGCATGAGTGGGTGGCGGTGCTCTCAGGTGAGGCCCTCGTCGAACTTGAGGGGCACAAAGAATTTATTAAGCTGGTTCCTGGAGATACTCTTCATCTCCCTGCCCATACCAAACATCGTATAGAATCTACTGCTCTTCTCCAGACAACAATCTGGTTAGCTGTCTTTTGGATATCGTAATGGCTTAAGGATATAGTTGAGTTCATCAAGGAATATTGGGTAAATGCTACATAGGAATTCTGTTGGCGGGTAAGTGCCTATGAAGCGAGTGGAATAGTGATGACAATTCCTCCCATTGTACTATTCAAGGTGAAATCTCGTTTGGGGCTCAATGGATGATTGTTATGACAATCAATGCAAGCTTTTGTGACGGCTTTGTCAGCATAGATGGCTTGGAAGAATTGTTTTTCCCCACTCGTTACCATGCTGGTAAAAGGACGTTCCGGGTTGTCAGCTACGGCTTCCAGGCCTTTGCGTTCTAGTTCAGTTGCCGGGCTATTTCGCCTGTAGATAGGCCATAGGCTAATGAGTCGATAGCGAATGCCGTTATTTTTTTCTGCAACCAACCGACCGGCAAGCTGAAGGAATTGGGCTGGTAACAAGAGTGCGTTATGCTGTTCCCAATGCTCATCTGCTTTGACAATGCCCTGGTCCTGTAGGCGATTCACGACGTGAGAGGTATAGATTGTACGATCCGCCTCGATGATGGCGTGAACGTAGTTGGCAACTTGTTCTGGAGGAATTCCATAATCTTCAGTTGTTTTGTTGCTCGCAAGGGGTATAGCGACTCCCAAGGTCATGAGCAGCCAAAGAAACATCATTTCCATCCCGCCGATGAGTGCAACACGTCTGTTCATGATTTGTCCTCCTGTGTGTCAGCGAAAGAGTCATAGTGAGATGGAAATATGATCTGGCATGTGGTTCCCTGACCATGGGTACTGGATATCTCGATGTGGCCTCCATGCTTCTGAATAATTCGACGGGCAATCGTTAGCCCAAGTCCGGCCCCTTCCCCTTGTTTTTTTGTCGTAAAGAACGGATCAAAGATTTTTGGGAGATGCGTCGGTGGGATTCCCGCACCATTATCTCGTATACGGATGAGGGTCTGTTGGTCTTGAGCTGTGGTCTGAATTTCTACCTTTCCTTTGTCGTCTACTGCTTGGATGGCATTGATAAGAATGTTAGAAAAAGCCTGCCTCAGTTCATGAGGATTGCCCTGCAGTGAAGGGAGAGGCTCAAAGTGGGTTTGAATACATATAAGGGGTGTCGTATACATTTTGGGAATGTTGGCGAGAGCGTGATTGAGTTGTTCATTGATATGGATATCTACCAGCTCCCCGTTAAGCTGGCTGGTAGCCTTTCCTGTAAAGTCTTTGATAATTGATGCCATACGTCCACCATGTTCAACAATATGGTTGGCATATTCCTGAATTTTCGTCAGATCCCGTTCTTCTTGAATAGCTTCGCCCAACCCAATGACTCCGACGAGGGGGTTGTTGAGCTCATGTCCAATGCCAGCACTGAGCACACTCAAGCTGGCAAGCTTTTCTTCCCGAATTAAGCGGTCCTGTAATAGGCTTTCTGCCGTCACATTTTTGAGCACCAATCCGATGGCTATGGGCTTGCCAGGATTGGCCTTCACCGTAAACCATTCATAGCCGTACCGTTGTTGATGGATATGGATTTCCCGTCGTTCTGATGTCAGCTGCTGATCAAATGAATATTGAAGGGGATCTCTAAGAGTATGATCATGGGTGGGTCGAGAGGAGCGGACCTGGCCAGGCAGTTCCTCACTCGATGAACGGATGGATTGAAACTCTCTTTCTAACCGGCGTTGAGTAGCTGGATCAGTTCTGAGAGCCTGGAATAGCAGTCTGCCTTGGAGATTGGAATGACCATTGAGGTGTAAGTCTTCTCGAGTCGCATGATTCATATACTGAATATGTTCCTTTTGATCTACCATAATAATGGGTTCAGGGACGCTGTCGAGTATTCGAGTTGTTGATTCTTGGAGATACTGGACTTCCTGCGTTTTGATTTTGACTTCACTTTCGAGGCCTGCGAATGTTGAGGCTAATTGTTGATTCATTCGATTGACTTCGTCCGCTAAGGCTTCGAGCTCGTCACCTGTCTTAATCTTAACTGGTTCTTGCCATTCACCCCGACCGATGAATTTGGCTGCTTGCTGGAGTCGGCGAATTGGAGTGACAATGCGTTCCGCCATGAGGAAGCCAAGTGCCATAAGTAATCCGACTGACAAAAATCCAAATGCAGAAATCCAGGTAAAGAGATGTTCGATAGGGGCAAATAGCTCATCAGACGATTGCCATACGAACATATGCCAAGTATGCCCTGTTGACGCACGAGTGATTTGGCTGGTGGTGGGTAGTGCGGTAAAACCGATAATGGACGAGCGGTGGCCTCCATGCCCATCGCTTGGTGCGAGTGCCCACCCCGGTTGACTCGGTGAAAAGAGGGGAACGAGCTGAGGGTCGGTAATTGACGTGCCAGTTGGCAAAATCGGACAGCTGAGGACGATGCCATTGCTGTCAATGAGCATGACGTGGCCAGTATCGCCAAATCGAATGGTATCGATTGATGGCGCAAAAAACTCTTTTATGTCGTAAACTCGGTGTAGTACTCCAATGGCCTGGTAGCGGATACTATCCATGATAGGGAGTGAAAGTGTGACGACATAGGTTCCAGAGTGTTCGTTTAATGCAATGGCCCCAAGGAACGGTTGGCCGACGCCGCTCTTAAAGGCGCCTTGCCACGAGGGTGATTGATCATGGAGGTAGGGCACCTGAGTGTTGAGGCTGGCAACGAGACGCCCAGCCATATCGGTAATGAATAAACCTCGAGTGGCTGAACGGGTCACGACAGGAATGGGGTGCCCTGGATCGACAAAGACTCCTCCGTAATACCGTTTAAGTATGGTAACGAGAGGGCTTTGCGTGATCTTGTCGACGAAATGAGATTCTTGTCTTTCCCAAGCTGTCGTTTCTTGGGTGATGAGTGATTGCAACGAGTCTTCGTCGTAATTGCCTAGATTATCCCGACGAGATTCTAAAGTCTGGATAATGATAATGTCAGTTGCGATTTGGGCTGTTTTCGAAAATTCGTCGTTGACGATTAGATCAATTTTCCTCGCGGTTTCCGTCGCTAAGGCTTCAAAACTCTCTCCACTGACTTTTTGAATTTCCTTTGTTCCCTGTAGAAAAGCCATCGTGAGTCCAACAAGCAGTGGACCGCACCGACCAGCAGCATGGATAAGACCAGTTTTTGCTTAAGCCCTCTCTTCACCTTCTGGGGAGATGGTTGGGAGGTAATGGTGGCCATAGGAGCCTAATGGGCAAGAGTGGCGGGGAGTTGAATGAGAAACGTCGTCCCTTTTCCAACGAGACTTTCCACTGCCAGGGTGCCGTGGTATTTTTTGATGATATCTCTCACATTGTGCAGCCCTAATCCTGTCCCTTCACCAGATGGCCTGGTGGTAAAGAACGGTTCAAATATTTTTTCCAAACTTTCAGAGGGGATGCCACAGCCTGTATCCGCAATCGAAATTTTTGCGGACCCGTTTTCAGCCCATGATGAAAGAGTCAGCGTTCCCTTCCCTTTCATGGCATGAATAGCGTTGGTGAAGAGATTGACAAAAACTTGGAGAAGCTCTTCGGGGTTGGCTAAGGCGTTGATGGGGCCGGCATAGTGTTTGACGACCGTAAGGTCCTGGAGTATGGGAGCATATTGTGCAATCTTGATTGCTTCATCCAGGGCATGCGTCAGTTCCACGTTTACCGGGTCCATACGATTGGCTGCTCGTGCATATTGTGTGATATTTCGACACGTCATTTGAATCCGTTTCCCGGCGTCGATGATGGTTTGCGCTTGTTCGCGAATGACTTCAATGTCCTGTTCTTCCAGAATGTTCTCCGCGAGGCCGACCATGACATAGAGGGGGTTATTGATGTCATGGGCAATGCCTGAGGCAAATGTGCCTAGGCCAGACAGCTTCTCGGCTTGGAAAAGCTGGGCTTGAATGCGCGTATTCTGCTGGATGAGATTCCAGAAAATATTTGAACCTGCCCCTCCGAGGATTTCGGTTTTAGCATGTTTGTGTGTGGATACCAGATCGTCTATTGTTGGATCGCCAGTGACATTCATGATCAAATCGATGTCGTTTCGTTCAATGAAGCATAGGATGTCCTGTGAGACCGGGACATTCTTTTGATGAGCACATTCTAAAGCAGGGGCTGTCTCATTCGAGTCTGCGATGCCAATCACATCAACACCTGGGAAAAGAGTGAAGAGTTCCAAGAGGGCTTTCCCTCCAATTCCAGCTCCCAAGATACCGATTGATGTTCGTTCTCGATCAAACATACACATTCCATTTCATAATAATTGAAATTGTTGGTCAAATCGTGTTGCGAGCTGAGCGTTCCCTTACGCGGCAGTCTTGGAACCTACATGCATGCCACGAGGTGGGTGCAGAAAATGTCGCTTCCTTCACTCTTGGAAGGTGACCGTGTTCTCGTGTGGCATCTTCGACCGCAGTCATCGTTTCTGTGGCCTTGACGGATGAGCCATTTTGAGCACCCCACGTAAGTTTATTCCTCGTTTTGTTTCATATTCGTCCCCTGGTCTTTCCTAGGCAAAGCTATGGAGGTGTCGTTGGCTCATGGCTTTGCTTACTGCTGCACGCAGTTTCCCGCCCTCGACCGGCTTGACCAGATAGTCGACTACCCCATATTGGAGTAAACCTGTCGCCATATCGATGTTAGGAAATCCGGTTAGCACAACCAACGGGACACTTGGCCATTCTTTTCTGTAATACTCAATCACATCAATCCCATTCATGTTGGGCATGCGGATATCCGTGATAATCACATCCAGGGTTAACGCATGTTCTTCTTTTCGAATTTCTTCGATCGCTTGCTTTCCATCTTCGGCCTCAATCACATGGTATCCGGCCTTTTCTAACGTCATGCGAACGACCTTTCGAACAGCAGGCTCATCATCAACGATAAGAACGAGGCCTTCAGAAACATGACCACTAAACATTCCAGCAGATTTTAATTGTGACATGACGCACCTCCATTTTGAATAAATAGTGAGCGATGTGTCTGTAGCCTTTTGTTGTATCGCTTCACCGGTAGTAAATATCAACAAGATGGAGCAATGAACATGCCAGGTGTTTGCAATGGGGTAAGTTGATCGGTGTCTTCAAGGAAAAGTGTTTGTATTCAGTATGTAGGAGAGAGAATGTTCTAGTGTGGGGTGAATGGTGATGGGTCGAACGTATGCGAGAAAATTATTATCGAGTATCGAATTGTACGTATATAGTATCTGAACAGATACACAATGAATTGCACAAGATAATGCGCACTTGCAGTCTGTAATGAGGATGTTGAGCATTTCTCCGTATGGTAGAGGAGTCTGAATTTTTGTTAAGGAGTAGTAATATCATGAAGTCATTCATCTGGTCACTCGATTGGGTTCCAATGTAAATAACTTGATGTGTTAGCGTGAGCCTTTTTCAAGAGAGACCTGCACAAAAGCCTTATCCTTCAGAAATAAGGTAATAAATTTTTTTTGTTTCGGATGAGTCTTTACGACAAAACGTATCTATCCAAAAACCGAAATTTGTCCCCTTAATAAGACGTGATGATTCGCTTGACTAAAGTTTATACATAAACTATATATGTAAGAACTGTTATGGAAATTTTCGATCTTAAAGATGACCCCTATTTGAAAATTCTTCGTCCGCTAGTGGAAGCCTATCAAGCCTTTTTTCAAGTAGGAGATCGGCATATTCGTTCTATGGGGCTGACTCCGCCTCAGTTTGATGTGATTGTCGAGCTTGGAGGAACGACGGGGATGACGTGTGCGGAGTTATCGCAATCGACGCTGCTGGCGAAAGCCAGTCTCACAGGCATTCTTGATCGCTTGGAAGGTAAGGGATTACTTGAGAGGTTGGCCGTACCACATGACCGACGGGCTACCCATATTCGATTAACCCGAACTGGCGAGACGCTCTATCGAAAAGTGTTCCCTGCGCAAGCGAATTTCATGCATCCATATGTTGAACGGGCTTTCACTAAAGAAGAGATCACTGTTATGACGGGTATGTTGATACGCTTACGAAATAGTTGTCAACGTGAAATATAGTCGTGAAAGAGGAGACAGAGGCAGATTTTTAAATATTCTTATTGGCGTTTCTTCATAGTGAGGTTGTTATGAAAATTATTGTTGTCGGGGCAACAGGAACCATCGGGAGTGCTGTGACTAAAGAGTTGGGGCAACGTCACGAGATTGTGAAGGTGGGTGGAAAAAGTGGAGACGTCCAAGTGGATATGACTTCACCCGATTCGATTCGTCAGATGTATAAACGTATTGGCAGCGTTGATGCGGTGGTTTCTGCTGCAGGTAATGCGCATTTTGGTCCTTTAGATCAACTCAGTCAAAAAGAATTTACTGTTGGCTTGAACAGTAAGTTCATGGGGCAAGTGAATCTCGTGCTGCTTGGACTGGAGTGGGTACATGACGGTGGATCGTTTACGTTGACGAGTGGAATCCTGAGCCATGATCCAATTCCGGGCGGGGCCGCTGTGACACCTATTAACGCGGCTGTTGAAGGATTTGCGCTAGGGGCATCAATCGAGATGCCTCGTGGCCTACGCATTAACGTGGTGAGTCCTGGTGTGTTGGAAGAATCGATGGATACATTTGGGTCATTCTTTCGTGGCCATGTACCTGTTCCTGGGTGGAGAGTGGCTTTGGCCTATAGTAAGAGTGTGGAAGGACGGTTGTCTGGGAAAGTGTTTGAAGCCTTGTGACATCGATATGAGAATTGGAGGTATATCATTGTGGAAGAAGAATCACCATCTCCTGCATCCATTTTTGAAATACTGAATGGGCACCAACGTACAGCTACCTTAAAGGCGGCCATTGAAGTAGAGTTGTTTACGGCCATTCAAGAGGGAAATCATGAGACTTTTTCCTTAGCCAAACGTTGTCAGGCTTCTGAACGTGGGATTCGTATATTGTCTGATGGCATAACCATGCTGGGGCTGTTGCATAAGAATGGCACGCGGTATGAGTTGACCCCCGAATCGGAAATGTTCTTAACGAAGTCCTCTCCAGCTTATGTCGGAGGGACCGTATAATTCATGTTAGCCCCGCCTTTATACGATGGCTTTCGGTGTTTGACCGAGGCTGTGCGAACAGGTGGAACAGCGCTTGATGATCAGGGGACGACAGCTGATGCGCATCCGGAGTGGGTCACGTTTGCTCGAGCGATGATTCCGATGATGATGCCTTCGGCTCAATGGATTGCCGAGTATGTTGCTTCCCAACAGCAACCAGTTACGCATGTGTTGGATATTGCTGCCGGTCATGGGATCTTTGGGATAGAAATAGCCAGGCAATTCACGGGAGCAAACATCGTGGCCGTAGACTGGCCGACTGTGCTTGAGGTGGCCAAAGAACAAGCCCATGCGTCAGGCATGCAGCACCGCTATGCAACCTTACCTGGGAATGCCTTTGAGGTTGAATATCAAGGAGGCTATGATGTCATTCTCTTAGCAAACTTTCTTCATCATTTTGATCCTCAGACGTGTCAAGGCTTGCTGCGTAAACTACATCCTGTGCTCAATGAGCACGGGCTAGTGATTACGTTGGACTTTGTGCCAAATGACGATCGAGTGAGTCCGGCCTCGGCTGATTTTTCGCTGGTGATGTTAGCGACCACTCCCTCCGGTGATGCCTATACCTTTAGGGAACTGGAGGCAATGTTTCGTCATGCGGGCTTTGGCCAGAGTGAAATGTATTATGTACCGAACTCCATAGAACACGTGATCGTCACCCACAAGAGTTTGTTATAATGGAACACGTTCGCGACGCCAGAGTTCTCATCTATGTGGCTGACCCTATGTGTTCTTGGTGTTGGGGGTTTTCACCTGTCTTGAAAGATATCAGACGTCGGTATGAGAAGCAGGTTACATTTCAACTGATGTTAGGTGGGTTGCGACCAGGAAATACGGAGCGCTTTGATGAATCGAAACGTGCCTATATTTTGCAACATTGGCAGGCCGTGCATAAGCGAACAGCTCAGCCATTTAATTTCGATTTTCAAATGGCGTCGACGTTTACCTATGATACCGAGCCAGTCTCACGTGCTACGCTGGTGGTCAGTCAACTTATGCTTGGAAAAGAATGGGAATATTTGTCGCATGTTCAAGAGGCTTTTTACGTTCGGAATGCTGACGTGACGAGAGTTGAAGTCCTTGAAGAGTTAGCAGTGGCTTTGGGGGTTGATGCTTTGGAGTTTCGTCAGGCCTTCCAGGAACCGCAAATCAAACAACGAGTTTGGGAGGAATTTGATGAGTCACGCCAGTTAGGTGTTGATGGCTTTCCAACATTGCTCGGTCGTTCAGGTCAATCGGTCACTCCACTCATGCATGGTTATCAAGATAGTGAAACCCTGGTGCCGACGATTGAGAAATTTCTTCAAGCGGTGCCGTGAAGCCATAGGAGTGATGGATAGCGATGTGAATCAAGCGATGAACGTTTTAGAATCTGTTTCGGTGTTTCACTAATTGTTATAGGAGGTGATGTAATGCGAAGGATGATGATCTGGGCGATGTATCTTGGCTTTGTAGCGTGTTTGAGTGGTGGTATGGCATCGAGTGCTGTTGCGGAAATGGCCAAATGGAATGTAGATAAAGATCATACCACTCTTGGCTTTCAAGTGGTCCACATGGTGGTGTCTAAAACCAAGGGTAAGTTTACGGAGTATTCCGGAACAGTGGAAATGGATGTTGAAAAACAGGAATTTAAGACATTTGAAGCGGTGATTCAAACGGCCTCAGTGACGACGGATCATCAAAAACGTGATGATCACTTGCGAAGTGCGGACTTTTTTGATGCGAAGACCTTTCCAACGATGACTTATAAAATGAAAAGCTATTCCAAGTCAGGGGATCACTATACGGCAGTCGGTGACATCACCGTGTTAGGGATCACCAAGGAATTAACCTTGGTTGGAACCTTTAATGGCGTGGCACAAGATCCTTGGGGAAATACTCGTGCAGGGTTTACGGCTGAAGGCACCATGAATCGGAAAGATTTTGGCATGAAATTTAGTAAGTTGTTAGATAATGGTGGGCTGATGGTGAGCGATGAGGTCCAACTTATCTTGGAAATTGAAGTGATTAAAGAAAAGAAAGTAGAAAAGGTTAAGCATTAATGTAGGTATTTTTTGGTGAACGAGAATATTTGGAGAGACGTCCAAGCGGGACGTCTCTCCATTGCAAATAATCGAACGAGGGATTCTCAATTCACGACATTGATTGGCAATGAAGAAGATGAGACCGAACTCTTGCTGAGAACAAACCCTTTGGCTTTGCTTAGGATGGATTGGCGAAAAGATTGACTAGGGACATAACGAACTTCGTTGCTGTTGAAACAATGTTGGGATCGATTTCTTTCGACGTATCTGATGGCTGGTGGAAATGGGGATGGGTGCCAGCACTGACAATAGTGATTGTTGGGACATCTTTTTTGTAAAATGGCACATGATCCCCTCCGGGAAAGTATCCATAGACTTTGATCTTCTCTCGTAAGCCAACTAGGTTGGCAGCTTCTTGGGCGATCAATTTATCAGAGTGCGTGACGCCTACCGTCAATGTTCCATTTCCAACTCCGACATGATCCAGATTGATCATGGCCACCGTTCGATCTAAGGGCCGAGCTGGATTATTGACGTAGTGTTTTGATCCGAGCAGCCCTCGTTCTTCTCCATCGAATGAGACGAAGAGGATGCTGCGTGCGGGTCTTCTTCCTTCTTCTGTGAAATGCTTTGCTAATTCCAACATTACGGCAGTTCCTGAGGCGTTATCATCGGCACCAGGAAACATCAAGCCTGCTTGTGCTCCAAAGTGATCACGATGGGCTCCAATCAAGATTATCTCATCGCGAAGGATGGGATCGTTCCCAGGTATCATGCCCATCACATTCCTCAATGTCCCGGTTTCTTCCTGAGTGTCCCAAGCGAGATGAGCCACGAGTGGCAGCGGGCGACTTACTCGACCGGGGTTCGTGTTGGCTTGGTGTTGCAGGGTTTCTAATGATTCCTGAGTGGTTGAAAGCTGTTGATCCAGCGTTTCCCCTTTGATCCATATTCCTGGTATAGGGCGATCGTCTGGTGTCGAAGAATAGATGGCTAAGGGGATTTGTCCTAGGCCTTTTCGCTTTTCATAACGACTGAGCAATGGGCCGGTCACCGTCAGAAATCCTGCTGCACCTTTTTCTTGAGCCGTTTGGACTTTTTCTTTAAGGGTGATCCACCTTGAATAGCTCGAAGGTTTTCCCCGTAAGAATAATACGGTTCGATTGCGAACGTTCACATCGCGATAGTCATCAATCCCTCGTGCTGGATCGCTGATTCCATAACCAACAAAGATAATTGGTGTCATCAGGTTGACGGCCGGAGAATCCAAGATGGGGAGATAGTCCTTTCCTATTTGTAAGGAAGCACTCGGTCGTTGCCCTGGATTCTGGGTAGAAAAAATGTTGACCAGAGCGGGGGAAAGAATGTGCCTCCCAGTTAAAGGGGAATCTTGAAACCATTGGAAGGTCGATGGTTCATTGGTTGCTGGCTTAATAGGTAGCAATCCCATGGCTTTGTACTGATTTGCTACAAAACGAGCCGATTGCTCACCGCCAGAGGTTCCGGCCTGTCGTCCTTTGAACCTTTCGTTGCTCAGTTTTTTAATATTCTGAAGGATTCGGGAAGTTTGCGGAGATACATTGTTGTGTCTGTCTTGAAGGGGATCCATACCCCACACTGAGGTCATACCGAGAAATACAGAAAAGAATATCAACGCAAAAAATCCAAGCATTGCGCACTATTCCATATATGATTCTTGCCTGCAATGTGAAATGACTATGGTGTGAAGCGCATGAGTGAAGCATGAAGGTTTTCAAGCGTTTGACAAAATTTCTCATATTTCCTTAAACTTAACCAAATGGTTAACAATGAGATTGAAATTGATCGAACTTTTTCAGCGTTAGGCGATCCCACTCGGCGAGCGATTGTGCAGCGTTTGGCTATGGGTGAGGCAACGGTGACAGAAATTGCGCAGCCTTTTCCTATGTCCTTGCCAGCGATTTCCAAGCATATTCGTATTCTTGAAGATGCTGGCTTGCTGGTTCGTCTGAAAGAAGGGCGCATACACCGCTGTCAGTTGAGTGTTGAGCCATTGCGAGAGGCCAAGCAGTGGATTGAACAGTACACGACATTTTGGAATGCACAATTGGATTCATTAGGGCAGTATCTTCAACAGGCTTCACCCGGCCTTCATCCTAAGGAGCACACATCATGGAAAAAACCACTTCCCTAGCAAACTGTTCCCTCCAAATTACACGCAACTACTCCGCAAGCCCGGAAGCCGTCTTTCAAGCGTGGACGGACCCAAAGGCCCTAATGCAATGGTTTGCCCCGGCAGATACGTTCACGACACCGTTGGCGGAAGTGAATCTTCTCGTGGGCGGCTCATATCGAATTCAAATTAAAGATCCATCTGGTGAAACGCATACGGCCGGTGGGGTGTATCGAGAAATTCAGCGACCAACCCGGTTGGTGTTTACCTGGGCATGGGAAGAAGGTGGAGACTGTGGAGGTGGAACTGACGATCCGATCCCTGAGACTACCGTCACGGTAGAGTTCCATCAAGTGGAAACTGGTACAGAATTGATACTCACGCATGAACAACTTCCTACCGAGGAAGCACGGGGAAAACATCAGGAGGGGTGGTCAGGCTGTCTCAGCAAATTGGGGAAAATCTGTCGCTAAAATTTTACACGGTTCTTGGTGAATCCTTTATTCCAAAAAACGGATATTCATGGATGCCATAAGAATTGGGCAGGAGTTCGTTCATTTCTGTCAACAAGGGCTAAATCAAGAAATCAGCGATATAGTCATTAGAATTGCTATATTGTGAGTGTTAAAACGGTGGACGTGCCGATCATTGGCCAAACTCACATGGTGAAAAAATCGTATGGGCAAGCGCATTGTTTTTATGTAGTCTTCTCTGGTCAACAGGATTTCTTTTTTCTGCTTGTTATAGTCGAGATAACATAAATGTATGGAAAAGATTCCCGAGCGGCCTCTATGCAGCTCAAAAGGGATCCATGATCTTTTCAAATTTGAATAACGGCACTCACTTTTTTTCCCTTTAGATTTATTTGTGTTTGATGTTACGAGTTGCCTTCATTCACTGACTTGTACCCAGGTTTGAGGTTCATTTCCTAAGTGAGGGGAATAGGCAATAATGTCTAGATTGTTGAAAACTATGGTATGTCATGTGGGAGCACTTTTGTGCTTGCTGGGGTGTGCTGGCTTGATTTGTGAATCAGCGGCTCAAAGTTTCCCACGCGATTCACAATCAGAAACTTCAAGGACATTAGAATCGAAAAGGCTGGGGAAGCTTGTTCCGTATGCAGGATATGAAGAAAGATTGCGTCAATCTCCTCAGTGGCAAACTCTGACGCCAGAGGAGCAAACAGAGGCTATAGAGAAGATCGTATTGGCCCGCAAGCAATTCCTAGAGCGTCAGCAAAAATTACAAGCACAGTATGAAAATAAGATCAAAAAAAGTGGAATGCTGAAAGAAATCATCGCGGGCCGATGGAAGAATCGAGGGCAAGATCAAGAGCGTGATACCCTATGGAGTCGTTTTCAAAATTTACCGGTAAAAAAACGGCGCAATTTGGAACGCCAATTGGGCTTGGGAAATATTCGCTCTTCCCAGGCGCAAGAAAAATTTCAAGACCGTATGGATGGCCTTTCATTTTCCAAGCGAAATCACATCCTTCGCCAGCTTCAATAGACTATGTTGGCAAGCCTTCTCTCTCCTCTTTTCTTATTTGAACTGACCTCATCCAGAAAGCCCCGTAGGGTCCATTAATCGATGCATGGTAGTGCTCATTGATTGAGAGATGATGAAGGTTCGGTCTCATCTGGTTCGTCACATTTTTTGCAATGTAGGGTAGAGCCGATAAATGATTGTCTGCCTTCTTTTGTGAGGACCCATGGGCGAGAGCTGAGGGGAGGGTTGTGTCTGACGTGCTGGCCATGCCCACAATTCAGATCGGCAACCCAGTCTTCTTGGTCATCCTGGTGAAAGCCGACAATCGGTTGTTTCATTGGAATATTGAGAGAATACCTTCGGGAGGTGGGTTGTGTGAAAACGCCTAGCGACGCTATGCACTTGTGGGAGAGTATAACCCGGTGTTTGACGACAAGCCGAATATAGGGACCCACAAAGACGAGGGGAAATTACGGCCTGAGATTATCCTGGGGAGGATAGACTTGCTAATTAATCAGTCTGTGTATCCTCAGGGTGCAAATTCCAGCTCATCCTTGTGGGTGGTCCAAAAAGCGTCGAGCAATGAGTCAGCGTGAGTCGCTTAGGCGACAGGGCTACAGCTCATGCCAGCGCTTTTACTCTTGGATGACGCTAAAGGTCGAGATAATAATGGACGCGTTTTTTTCTTCATAGCTTCGCGTTCCGGATGTTGGCGATTTTCCAAAATCACGGGATCAATCACCTCTCCGCATTGCAAGCACCGCTTGGTGAGAATTTCCATCCCACCGGCATCGTAATTGACGTTCATGCACCAATGAGAAACTAATAAGCCTCCGCATCGCGTACAGGCATCTGAGGTTTGGGCTTTTTGCAATTCGACAGGTGGTGCACTTTTTATAGTGGGAACCGGCTCTGCTTTGAGGGGCCGCTTTGTGGTTCCGCGTCCACCAGTTGATTTTTTTTGTAAGCCGATGTCTCCCATGTTTTTCTCCTAGTAGTTCAAATTCAAAAAAAGATTGTGCGTGATATCTTTAGATATAGCTTTTAGTTCTTAAGTCAAGGTTAAGCCAATATTAAAAAATCCTCATAATTAAAGATAGTGCGTCGCATGAACCGATACTAATTGAATGAAATCAACATGAACTATTCATAAAATAAATGAAAATGCGTACATTGTATGTATTTTTACCTAAGCCGAAATGCATCAAGTTATGTGAATAACGAGCTCTGTTTTGTCTAATTGTCGGCTTCTCCCTGAGGAGAAGATGGGGGAGGGTCTTTCGCGTTAACGACGAAGAGGCGCGTTTCAGGGAAAACGAAAATGTATCACGGTTTGGCCATCAGATGCGACAGTGATTGTTTTCTTTATTGTGGTTCCTGCGGAATCGGTTCCACTGACCATATATTTACCAGGTGCCATGTTGATAAACAGCCATGGCCCATCAACTTCTCCTCCAGGTATCATCAGGAGGGGAGCCCCATTTTCCTTCAATATATTGACGGTGACGCCGGCTAAATAGGCTCGTTCGCCTTCAACAAAGATCAATTTAAGGGTAGAGGGCGGGTAGGTCAGACTGCGCTCTTCCTTCCCTAACCCCGCACTAAAATATTCGATAGATCCTTTGGAATACACAGGAAAGGTCATGGTTTTAGGGATACTACCTCCGGGAGCGGCGATTTCTAATAGTTTTGCGTGATGAGAGGACGCTTGGACTGAAGACATCCAGAATAAACTGAGGAATCCACTTGAAAACATGCTGAGGAAGAGTGAGAAGGTCAACAGCCATTTTACCACTTTACTCCAGGTGGTCTGGTTTTTATCGAACTCAGTTGGTTGGCGTGTTTCCACCCTTCCCCGTGTTGTCCTCATCAGCAAATTCTTCCTTTCCTCGTAACCATTTGAGAGTGTTATGTGGAATGTGTCACGCAAAATTGTCTCTACATGTAAGAATAACGCAATTATTAAAATGGTCAAGACCTCGTTGAATCAAGGAACAAAGAAGGCGTCAGGTGGGTTTTCTTGGAACGTTTCTCCACGGAGAAGCGTTGAAAGCCATTTCTTGAATCACAGATTAGGTGGTAGATCATCAGCGGATGATGCGGCCTTTGATGGCGTCCTTGGATTTTGTTCCAAGCCTTGTAAGTCAGGTATATCTTTTCGTGGATTCACCCCGAGTTCTTTAAATTTTCGAGCAGAAGGCAAAATACGGTTTTCTAACGACGTGACCGTTGCATTGTACGATTCGACTGCACGTCCTAAGGCAAGGCCCACTTTTGAAAAATGTTCAGTCAGCGTACCCATTCGTTCAGCCAATTCTTGCCCCAGCAGACTAATTCGTTGTGCCCCTTCCGCAACCTGTTCTTGCCGCCAGCCATAGGCAATCGCTCGCAATAATGCGATGAAGGTGGTGGGAGTGGCGATGACAACTTTTTGTGTTAATGCGGACTCGATGAGTGATGGGTCCTGCTCCGCCGCCGCTGCTAAAAAAGAATCATTGGGAATGAATAAGACGACGAATTCTGGTGCCGAAGGAAATTGATCCCAATATTCTTTAGCCGCGAGTTGGCGAATATGGGTTTTGACGTGAGTGGCATGGCGTCGTAAGGCAGTATCTCGAGCTTCATCGGTCGTCGCTTCCAAGCTGTCAAGAAATCCGCTCAACGGCACTTTCGAATCCACAACAACGTCTCGCCCGGCGGGTAGCTTGACGACCATATCAGGGCGTAGACGACCAGTTTCAGTGGACACGCTTTCCTGCTCATGGAAATCGCAATACGCCGACATGCCAGCTAACTCTGCTGTCTTGCGTAAGGCGATTTCACCCCATCGGCCTCGAACGTGAGGAGAGCGTAATGCATTCACGAGCTTGGAAGTTTCCATTTGGAGGGTCGATTGGGCTGTGGCCACATGTTTCAATTGTTCACTTACCGAACTAAATTCACGAAGTCTTTTGTCTTCTAAATCTTTGGTTTCTTGCTGATAGGTACGCAGGGATTCAGAGAGGGGGTTTAATAAAGCTTCTAGTGACGAATGTCGATGATTGAGTTCGACGGCTGTCTCATCCTTCAGTGCTTTGAATTTTTCCTCAGCTAACGCCAAAAACCCTTGATTATTGCCTGCTAAGGCTTCCGAGGCTAAGGACCGAAATGTATCTGATAATGTGATTTTTGTCTCATCCAACATCTTTCGTTGCAATTTAAAGTGTTCTTGACTGTCCACTAATTTCGTTTCGGCCGACACTTTTGCAACTTCCATGAGTCGAAGCTCTTGGCGAAGATCTTGGCTGTCCTGTTGCACTGCTTTGAGTTGGGTGCGTAGGTCTTCTCCTTGGACCGTGCTAGCGACGAGTTGGGATTCAAGAGTTTTGAGAGCATGTAATCGTTGACTGCGATGAAACAGCGAACTCAATGCCCACGCAAGTCCTCCACCAATCAGAGTGCTCGCGAGGAGCCACCACAAGTATTCAGGATGTTGAAGGATGTTCATATGTGATAAGAAAGTATATGGAGAGAAACGATTCAGCAGATACTCTAGCCTGACAAAATTTGGGCAGTCATTTCAACTCTGTATGCAGCAATCGTGAAATGGTGGAGTCATTGATGATGAAGGAGCCACGGTGAAAGCGTGTGTACGCGGTATTCATAGACGAAATCCTCATTCTTGGGTACAGTAACACGACAATGACGGCTATGCGGTCATGAATGAGTAGATAACAGGGAGAAGTCTATATGGAGAAAAAACATCGAGTTTCTTTGTGGTATTTCATTGTGGCATTTTGGGCGCTCATCATTCTTCAGGAAGTCTATGTCGCATCGCAACATATGGACGAGGTGCCCTATAGCCAATTTAAGGCATGGGTCCAAGACGATAAAGTCGCTGAAGTCTCGATTACAGACACGATCATTCATGGCAAGTTGAAACAAGACCGTGGAACAGATGACTCTCAATGGTTTCAAACGGTGAGGGTTGATGACCCGGATTTAGTTCGTTTACTTGAAGAAAAGCAAGTGGAA
>JAJDBS010000104.1 GCA_029261235.1 Nitrospirales bacterium | reverse complement strand
TTTCTCTACAATCAGTCATCAAGCCGTGGCCCGAGCGACGGCCTTACTCAATCATCGGCCACGCAAACGCCTTCAGTTTCGTACCCCGGCGGAAGTCCTGGCGAAAATTCCTAGTGTTGCACTTCACCTTTGAATTCACCTGAGAGGAATATTATATAGGTGTCAGGAACCTTATTAAAGACTCGAGCTTTCAAATTGAGGCAATCAAGATCAAGTATGGCAACCTTTCCATGAAGGCCCATTCTACTCATCCGACAATCCCCTCCTTCCCTTCATTGACCTCTTCCCTGATTCCTCATAAGGAATCAGGAACCTTTATTGAACCAAATAAATAACTATTCATTTATCGTCTCCTCCCCATGCGATTGCTCTCTCTTTAACCCTAGAACCTTAAAAACTGTAACCATTGGTCTGACTCCGCCTTTCAAATCTGTTTGACGTCGAGATCTCAGGTAAAGTTTTTTTGCAGTTGAATCCTCGAAATGGATGATAGTTCACCCTGGCAACAGAGCTTGGATGGGACCAAAAGAAAAGTCTTTAAGTAGTTGTGTGAGACGACCGTGGACTTTGTCCAGATTGAGGTAATGCCGGAATTGAGAGAGCATTGAGCCGCGCATACGCGGCTGACCAGGATCGAGTTCCCATGGATGCAAGTACATAATAAGCGGCTGGCCTTGGGCTTCGACTCGGCGCAAAAGCTTTTTGAGAATGGGATAAGGAAATAATCGGAAATACCCACCACCAGCAATGGGTAGCGTAAACCCAGCCAATTTACAGGTCGATGGAGGCACTTCGATTATGGATCCTGAATTGGTGCTGAGTGTATGGATCGTTGGGCGAGCCCCAGGAATTCCATAATAATCATGCACTATAGGAACAATACTCGAATCGTAGCGATAGCCTTCTTCGACTAAGATGGGTAAGGCCCATTCCGTTTCTTTGGTGATGGAAAATGTGGGCGCACGATACCCCAACACTGGTTTCCCCCCGATGTCTTCGAGTATTTTTTTGGCCCGACTGACATCTTCACGAAAGCTATTCGAATCTTGTGCGGTAATAAGCTCATGTCCATACCCATGGGAAGCCAGTTCATGCCCAGCGTCAACAATGCGCTTCACTAAGGGCTTATTCCGCTCAGCCACCCAACCTAATACAAACATCGTCGCTTTGATACCTTGTTGATCCAACACATCAAGAATGACTTGCGTGTTTCGCTCTACTCGACTCTCTTGCGTATTCCAATGGCGCCGGCGTGCCGCCGAATCAAACGCCGCCACTTGAAAATGCTCTTCGATATCAAAACTGATTCCGTGCCTCATCGCCTGCATCTCAAGTCCTTCACCTGTCGTTTTTTCATGAGTATTATCGAGCGCCGCTCCCCTGCAAGACAACTCGAATAGTCCGTAACAAGATTTTCAAGTCCAGATACAACGACAAATTTTTCACATAGTAAAGATCATACTGAAGCTTCACATGCGAGTCCTCCAACGAGGCAGCATATTGGAAACAGGTTTGTGCCCACCCCGTAATTCCCGGTCGCACCGTATGACGCAAATCATAATAGGGAATTTGCGTTCTGAGGTCGTGCACAAAATGTGGCCGCTCTGGTCTCGGACCCACAAGGCTCATTTCGCCCTTCAACACATTAATGAACTGCGGCAGTTCATCCAACCGAAGTTTCCGCAACCAATAACCAAGTCGCGTCACACGAGCATCACCCCGTGTCGCCCATTGCACACCCTCCACTTCCGCGTCTTCTCTCATCGATCGAAATTTGAGAAGCACATATGGGTAACCATGAAGTCCCACACGTGTTTGACGATAAAGTACAGGTCCCGAAGAATCCCATTTAATACACAGAGCGATCACACTCATCAGTGGAGCTAAGAAGACAAGACCCCCCAAAGCCCCCAAAATGTCTCCAATCCGCTTGATGACCATAATCACAGGCTTGCGCTCGAAGCCTGACGAAAAAATTAAAAAACTTGGCTTCAGTTCATCAATAGACAAACGCCCACATTCTTCCTCATACATGCGATGTCCATCGACGACTTCTATCCCCATTGATTTGACATCCAATAACGCATCCAACGGCATCGACCCTCGTCGATCTTCTACGCAGACCGCAATACTTTGCACTTGATGATATTCCGAGAGTTCATACAATTGATCAACCGTACCAATTATTCTTGGACTCACAACGAGTGTTCCAACTCGAGAAGGATCTCTTGAAAGCACACCTACGACTTCATATCGATGCGACCGATCAAACACTAACACTCTGGTCAAATCATGAGCGAGCTTACCATCGCCTAAAATCAAGACGCGTTTCTTCAAGCAAAACCATTTAACAGATTTTTTTTTATTAGAGGAAGACTGCTTGAAACCACCTGAACTCAGCATGATATTGAGGGAAGGGGAATTGCGTTTTCGCCTCGTTTAATCAGAACTGGAGAGCGCATACGGTGCGGCATAATGCCCATGGCGCACATAATAAGGAACGCCATCAGACCAGGCATCAGTTAATAACATGCGAGTGACATGTGAACCTTGAAGTATGTCAGTGGCCTTTTGAACCACATCTTTGGGCGTCACTCCTGAGCGAACCACCATTAACACGATATCTGCGAGACCACTCAGGACATTGATATCCGCTAATGGAAGAATCGGGGGGCCATCCAAAATGATAAATCGATAGCGTGATTTCATCAACTCAATGAGCGACGAAAGATGCTGCAATTTTGATAAGGCGACAGGATTGGCTTCTGTATCACCCACAGCCAAGCAACACAAGGGAAAATCAGGATTTTCTTGGAAACACGATTCTAAAGATACCTCTCCAGCTAAGTAATCAGCCACACCAGGATAAGGAGCTATATCCATAATATTATGGAGATTGGGACGTTTATAATCGCAATCAATGACGAGAGTGGGCTCATCGAGATCTCGTGCTAATGTGTAGGAAAGATTTGCCGCCGTTGAAGTCTTGCCTTCTCCCTGCATAGCACTTGAAACCAGCACCACATTCCCCATCGGTTTATCACCCAATAAATCTAAGCGAGTAGCAGCCACCCGAAATTGCTCGGCCACGACAGAGTCAGGGCGCCACTTTGTGACCAAATTATAGTGCTTAGGAAAATCACTCGTTGATGACAACCGCCCAGAGATTGCCGACTGTAATTTTCCTGTTCCTTGGATATCCGAGTACCCTCTCTTGCCAAAATAATTCGTCTTACCATTTGTCTCCACGGGCGCTCCCCCGCCACCCGGCAACATTTTCATGGATTTACCATAGACCATTTTGAAGCTGGGGATAGAGGCGAGCAGCGGAAATCCCAGCGAGACCTCCACATCAGCGGAACGCCGAAACGTTGGCGAGAATAGATCAAGAAGAAACGCTAATCCAAACCCCAATCCAACTCCACCAGCTAATCCTCCTAACAGAATGAACGCACGACGCATCCCCTCGGGCTTCGACGGCAAATTGGCAGGATCCAAAATACGAAACCGCTCACCTTTTTGACGTTTATCGAGATTTTCGGAAATGTTGGCATTGATTTGCTTCTGATGAAGAAGTTGATAATTTTCGATCATATTCCCGTAATTCCGCTCAAGCCCTAACAATTCCTGCTCACGCTCAGGAGTCCGCTCAATCCGTCCTTCATAATCCACCATAGAAGCCGCTATTCTTTTCCGTTGGGATCTCAATTGGGCTGATTGAAGTTTCAGTTCATCTCGTCCAGCTTTGAGTTCCGCCAAATACGGATCAAAGAGCACTGCTTCCGATTCAGACCCCTCACTTGATGGTTCACCACGCTTAGCAAGCTCCTCTTCAAGTGTGCGAATTTGAAGTTTAAGCGAAACAACGTCAGGGTAGGCCTCGGTAAATTCACTGGTCAGCTTTTGCAATTCTTTCTTGAGCTCAGATAATTGCCTGACAGAGGGGTCACCTCTTTTCCCTGATGTTTGCCCCTGAAGAAGGAAAGGATTGGACTCATAGTCCCTAATCGTTTGTTGCGACAGTTCTAAACGAGAATTTAATTCATTGAGTGTTTCTTGGATGCGTATTTTTTCCAATTGTAAACGATCAAGTGTTCGAAGGTTCGTGTCTAATTGACCCGGCAATTCTCCTAAAAATCGTAGCTTGTATGCAGACAGCAATTGTTCTTTCTCATCCAATGATTTTTTGGATTCAAGCAACTCTTGTTTAAAAAACTCTGTGGCGCCTTCAATAAACTGTTCTCTCATTTTTATATTGCCATCAATAAATTGGGAGGCCAATTTTGAGGTCACCTTCATGGCTACCAACGGATCTTGATGCGCGAAAGAAAGAGTCAAGGTTTCGAGTTTTCCACGTCTACCTGAAGCACCTGCACCTTTACTTGCGCGAATTTTGATATTCTTTCGCAGGCCAGTAATCACTGCTTCATAACCCTGGCTTTGGAGAGTCTTGGGCCCCAAGTGAAATTCATCAATCATTTTTTGAAGGTTCGTCCGACTCAAAACCCTCTGAGTTATCGTCGAAACTCGTTCTGAAGCACTTCCTCCAACGACATCCGCGACGTAGTTTTGGTGAATTTTTTGTTGTTCCACTAAAATAACCGTGCTCGATCGATACACATCTTTTTTCAACCAGGCCAACGTCCCACCAACCGCTATCCCTAAGATCACAAAAATAATAATGAGCCATTTTCGTCTGATCGCCATGTCAAGAAAATCTTTGACATACGACAGAATAACGAGCGATTGGCTTTTCTCTGCCTGTACTCCCCTTTGAGGAAAGATGGGATCAGCCATTTCTTTTCGATACAACTTTCATTTTAAATGTAATCGAGTCAAACAAACACATTCAATCTCAAAAGGCTTGTCACCAAGAACTATGGAATAACAATCGTGTCGCCAGATTGTAACGTAATGTTATAGACGCCACCATCTTCGGATATCAGGTCATCATAACGAAGAGGAATTCGGAGTTCCTTAATGACCCCCTCTGCATTGATCAAATTGCGTACCACCTGGATATCATTTCTTGAGGAAAATTGTGTAAATCCCCCAGCAAGCGATAACGCTTGGAGAATTGTCGTATACGATTTCAAGGGCAGTTTCCCAGGAGAATTCACTTCACCCACCACAAACACATAATAACTATTCACCTCAAGGACATTGACTGACACTGAAGGATTCTCTTTATACGCCTTAAATCGTTCAGCAATATCACTCGCTAATTGATTCGCCGTCATACCGCTTGATCGCACATCACCGATCAGTGGAAGGGAAATCTTCCCATCTGGGCGGATCACCACTTGTCTCGATAAGTCAGGATTTTTCCACACCACCACATCAATGACATCTTCTGGGCCTAACACAAAGCCTTCTTCTGGCGGACCTGGTGGTACAATCACGTTAGGCGAAAAGCATCCACTCACCATTATGGAGAATGAACATATCAACAGAATAGCTTTGATCACTGAATGAGAGATTACCATAATTCTCCATCAGGCATAATAATGCCCGTGTTAGGGAAGGAGCACCATTGTCTCAGACGGCACGACCAATGTATCCCCGGGTTTCAGGACGATATTGTTCGCACCACGTAAAATAATTTCGTCATAACTAACCACAATTTTTTGGGGGGCTTTTCCGTCTCGTCCTAGCCGGAATATGGTAATACGACTCCGTACCGCATCCGGAGCCAACCCTCCGGCTAAGGTAATCGCCTGGATAAGAGTCGTTCGGCTTAATAGTGGAATTTTTCCCGTATGCCCCACGCTCCCTTGAGTATAGAAATAATAGCTATTCACTGCCTTCACTACGATAGCGACCGTGGGGTTTTCTTTATAGGCCTTGAGTTTTTCTGTAATCCGATCACGCAACTCGGAGGTAGTTAGCCCTACCGCTTTGACATCGCCAATAAGGGGAAGCGAAATGCGTCCATCAGGACGAACCATCACTTCTCGTGATAAATCTGGGTTTCGCCAGACGCTGATTTCAAGAATATCTTCAGGCCCAACGATATAATCATCAACCACAATAAGTGCCCTTTTTTCTGCACGACTTTCAGCCCGCTTCGCTGCTGGGGTTTCAGGCTCGTGTATTCCTGATTTTGCAAAACTTGATACAGGAAGGCATACCAATGCCCCCAAACAAAGAAGGAGCATCAATGTACTCATTTTTCGACCAAGTAAAATCCCCACCATAATGCACCTCTTCTCCGTAAAGGAGATGTTTCTAAATTGTCCAAGAATATTGATTGATATCAAAACAAGATATAGCCTCTATCGGACGAATGAATGGTTTCCTCAAGCAATATTCATCTTTTGTAAACTAATCCAAGAAACCTTCAGGAAAACTTGAAGTATCCCAGTAAAAAATCGCCCAGAAAAATCCATAAAGTATTAATAATTAAAACAATTAAACATCATATCGTTCTCGAAAAATAACTGCAAGAAATCCAAAAATACCGCAACAAAAACTTCCGAGACTTCGCTTCTCGTGAAACCAAGAATCAAAACCCCAAACATGCCACAATCACTCACAGCATGCGTCGAATACATCGTGCCTATCCGCATCAGCAGCTGTTAGATAAAAAATGCAGCTTATTTGGAAATTCGGGTAAGCAAGGTGGTAAATGGTGCCCCCGACACGAATTGAACGTGCGGCCCGCGGTTTAGGAAACCACTGCTCTATCCAACTGAGCTACGGGGGCAACAATTACCGCCACTTTCCAATTCTTGATAGCTGACTAGGATCACGAGAGGGTAGAATCTAAAATAAAGACAATGAGTAAATGTACCGTTTTTCACAAAACTTAACAAGTTGCTAACATTGACTATCCACGATAGTCTTATCCCATCGAAATCTAAAAAACGTACCAATTTAGTGCATACCTAGGATTTATTCGCACCTGCTTACGATGACCAATCCTTCATGGGCACTGAATACTTGCTTCGAGAGGGTCTTCCCATTTCCAGGTTTTCGCTAGACGTAGCACATCTAAAATCTATTTCAACAGTCACAACATGAAACTCATTAGCAACCCACCCAATCAGTTTCTTTCTGAAGTCAGGGAACTCCTAGGGCCAGAACCCACTATCTTGCCGGATATTTTTGAAGAAACTGCAACATCAATTCTCAGTCACAATGACAGCCCAGATTTGTCTTTTCGATGGAGTCTTATCCGTATCGAGGCTGTTTCCATGCGTGCGCCTATTGTTATGCACGACCGACACATGAATACCGGGGATTCGGGGCAGGAACGGACTTTGAATCAAAACTCATCGTCAAGATCAATGCGGCAGCCAAACTCGCAGAAGCACTGAACAAGTCGTCATGGAACGGTGAACTCATTGTATTTTCTGGCAATACGGACCCACATCAACCCCTGGAAGCGGAGTACAAACTCACTCGTGCCTGCCTACAATCCTGCATGACTTATAGCAATCCAGTAGGAATTATTTCCAAAGCGGCGCTCCTCGCTCGAGACATCGATATATTTCAAGAACTAAAAAGACCTCTTGGAGACGGGTCTATCTGCACATCCCATTTAACTCAGATGAGACAGCAAGGAAAGTCGAGCCCCAAGCCCATTCAATCTCTAAACGGCTTGCGACGATGGAGGGCTTAGCCAAGGCTGACATTCCAACGGCAGTTTCTATTGCCCCTGTCATACCAGGCCTCAATGATTGCGACATCCCCCACATTCTCTTCAAAGCTCGAGACGCCGGTGCCCAAAATGCCACATTTATCCTCCTCCGACTCAACGATAATGTGGAAAACGTCTTTATCGAGAAGATGACCCACCATTTTTCTGATAGGATTCAGAAAATCCTGTCCAAACTCAAGGAAGTTCGCCAAGGCCAAAGAGGAGAACGCACCTTTTTCAAACGACATCAAGGCAAGGCACCATCTGGCAAGTCATTTCCCAACTCTTTGAACAGACCTATAAACAACTCGGATTCCCAACCGTATCAGAGCCACCAATCCCCAATACCCTCCGACGCCCAGGCCCAACACAACTCCCTCTGGTTTGACTCCTCATGGATAAAAACACTGCGCCGTTTGGCAAGCTCCCAACCCCTCCAGTACAATCGCAACCAGGTTCACAATCTTCCATCCTCAATGACATTTTACAAGAATATGGATATCCCCAATGCTTCATGCTAGCAAGATATGTGTAAGGTTTATCGTTTCTCTCTCACTGATCCTCCTCTGCCTCAGCGTTCTCGGCTGTTCCGAACCCAAAGAACCATGGGACCTCCACACCGATCAAGGGAGAACTCTCATGGAGCAGGGAAAATTCCCTGAAGCGGAAAAAGAATTACAAAGTGCGCTCACACTCGCTGAGCAATTTGGCAGTCAAGATCCACGCCTTATTCAATCCCTGACGAATCTCGCGATTCTGCACAATGCCAAGGGTGCACCGGAGGAAGCTGAAGCCTTACTCCAGAAAACCGTGGCGATCCATGAAAACGCACCAAACCCCGATACGACAGGACTCGCCGTGAGTCTCAGCAATCTGGGGGCCTTGTATGTCACACAAAAGAAATTCGACGAGGCACAGCAATATTTCGAACGAGCCTTAGCCATCCGTGAAAAAGCCCAAGGACCTGATGACCCCGAAACGATTCGTGACGTGGAAAATTTGGCAGGCCTCTTTGTCCGACAATCTCAATTCGACAATGCTGAGCCTTATCTCAAACGCGTCCTCGCAAGTGCAGAACAAACCAATGAGCCTGAGTCGCCCAAACTTCTGGAGTCGCCCAATCTTGTGGAGCCTCTCAACAATCTGGCACTCCTCTATCGAGCCCAGGAAAAATATGATCAAGCCGAAACATTGCTGCTCCGTGCCCTAAAGATTAAAGAAGAACAACTCGGGCTTACTAACCCAAATTTGCTTGGCAGTCTCAATAATTTGGCCTTACTCTACAGCTCGGCCAAACAACTCGCCAAAGCCATTCCGTTATTAGAGCGCATGGTCACGATTACCGAAGAAGGATTTGGCAAAGAACATCCTCGAGTCGCCATCACGCTCAACCAACTCGCGGAAATCCATCGTCTCCAAAACCAAACCGAACAGGCTATTCCGATCATCCAACGAGCCATCGGCATTATTGAAAAAGCCGAGGGACCAGAGCATTCGGGATTGTCGGGGCCGTTGAATAATTTAGCTGTACTCTATTTGAACAGTGGGCAATACGCCGATGCCGACCCTGTCTTCCAGCGAGCCATTGCCATCACAGAGGAAACCATGGGCAAAAGCCATTTCCGAGTGGAACGAGCTCTTAGGAATTATGCTCAATTATTAAGAAAAATGGACCGCGCAGAAGAAGCGCTCTCACTGGAAACCCGAGCAGATGCGATCATCGAGAAGAATACTCAAAACCCAATTCCAGCTGAATAGTCATTCAGACCGTACGCGTACACGACAACGAACCAAATCGTGTGATTCAGACCTACAACATGGCTGTGTTGTCCCCCAAAAACACTTCTTCTCTAAAAGCGAGAAGATCACCCTGCCTTGAAATCCTCATAAAGGAATGACGAAATAAAAAATGCCTTCCCCTCATTCCGTAAATACGATACATTCCTGTAATTCTTCTGTGCTCCCTGAAATCGCTTGCTTGATTCACTTGATTTTCCATGAGTGTAACCCTGCTACATAGAATTCAACACAAAGGATGGAGCGCGTTATTCATCATGATGATCGCGACTGCTTTCAATTATTCTCAAGTGAGCGAAGCAGCACAGGAGACCACAAAGCACACCAACACTACCAATGTTGAAATGACATTTAGCGGCACAGGGATAAAAGAGACAAAACCTTTCACGGTTAAAGACGGGTGGAAAATTGAATGGGAAACAGAATCTCCACCATTCAAACTGTCCGCGCATGGCACCGCCCAACGACCATATATAGGGTCGACAAATGAGCGAGAAAAGATCCTACAATGGTTTGAATCTGTACAACCCATAGTGTTAGCTAATACGACTGACTCAAAAGGCACAGCGTATCATCCACTTGGTGGGACATTTTACCTCAAAATCCTCGCGGACGGCCCCTGGCGCATTCATCTCAAAACGATACCCGACACCAAAGATTACTTAGACGTGCCATATACAGGTGCCCCTTAATAACACTGTTCTGAACGTTGAGAATAGAATCCAATGAGCTTACGCTTACCTTGACCAAAGAGGAGATGAGAAGATGGCAACATTGATTGAGAAACCAACAAGAATTGAAGCGGCAGGCAACAAACCCAAGCTGATCGATGAATTTTTTGGACACGTAAATTCCGGGACTCCTGGAATCAGCATTGCCCGAATGCAGAGTCCCTCTGGCTGGGTGGAACCAGGTCAGACACCAGAGTTTGATGAATATACTGTTGTGCTCAAAGGTATGCTGAAAGTAGAAACAAAGGAAGCCACCTTAGAAGTGAATGTTGGGCAAGCTGTACTCACCGCAAAAGGGGAATGGATTCGATATAGCACGCCCGGGCCAGATGGGGCCGAATATATTGCGGTGTGCCTTCCGGCGTTCTCTCCGAATACCGTTCACAGGGATTAATCAGGACGGGAAGTTTTAGAAACCCAAAAATCTAGGTTGAATGAACGACGAACTCTTCAAGCGGTGCACACTAATCGTCAATAAAAACCCACAGTGAAAAGCTAAATGATATCCGTCGATTTCTCTTTTTGCTCACGCCTGTTTATATCGATCAGTGACGATGCCAACGGCGATGACCGTAGCCGAAAAATCGCGGACCATAGTGACGAGAATTTCCGGAAAACAACGACCCACCAAAAAATCGATGGCGGCCATAATGAAAATTGAGGCCTATAGGCGGATAGATTTGTAGCGAAGGATAGTTATACCAGCGCGACCGCTTTCGTGTGAGTTTTCGCTCAAGCTTAGCCGTGGCCGATGCTTGTTGCGCGATTTGTTGCTGGAATTGCTGATTCTGCTGCTTCTGGGCCTCCAACTCCCTTTCCAATTTCGTAATCTTTTCTTGTTGGAGCTCTGCAAACGTCGCGGTGCATCGGGCCTGAGCGTCACCAGCAAAACCAGTACATTCCCACGGGATTGGTTGCTCAGCTGCACCCACGGGCACACTCCAGAATATGACGCTCAAAGCACACACAGGAGCCAAGCTGCCAAACCATCTGGAATCTTGAAAGTTGCTATGTACCAATCGCATGGCTTCTCCTCCTTTTTGATCAACACATTCAGTATACCAAGAAACCAAAGCACAATGCTGGCTCCATCTTTATGCTTTACTAAGAATATTGACACGTTACGATCGAAATCGTAGCCTCTCTCTAGCTTTTCACCAGAGGAATTTCACGAGAATATGACCAAAATTCCACCGGACTTCGAAGATGGGAAAATTCGCTGTGGGTGGGTGCGAAATAAACCTCATTACCTTCCATATCATGACGAAGAATGGGGTGTTCCCGTTCATGATGAGCACCGTCATTTTGAAATGCTGATTCTGGAAGGTGCACAAGCCGGATTATCCTGGTCGACTATTTTACTGAAACGCGAAGGCTATCGAAAAGCATTTGCACGATTTGATCCCGTAAAAGTTGCTCGTTTTGACGCCCGCAAACAAGCATCGCTCCTCGAAAATACTAGCATTATCCGTAATCGCCTCAAAATCAAGTCTGCCATCACGAACGCAAAAGCATTTTTAAACGTGCAAGATGAGTTTGGGTCGTTTGACGCCTATATCTGGCAGTTTGTGGGTAGCAAACCAAAACTTAATTATTGGAAAAACATGTCTCAAGTCCCTGCCACGACACCAGAGAGCGATGCCCTCTCCAAAGATCTCAAAAAACGAGGCTTTAGCTTTGTCGGCAGCACCGTGATCTATGCCCATATGCAAGCGGCTGGTTTGGTCAATGATCACACGATTGATTGTTTTCGACATCCTTCAATCGCTTCATCCAGATCTCCACGAAAAACGACCCGCAGTCACATCGCTCAATTTCGTACTCCAACAAAGAAATCTCAAGCAACCCATCCTCGTAAAACTAAAAACACTCGAGGACTGAAGATTCAGATTAAACGCATCCATGATTCCCCTTCAGCAGAAGATGGAGCCCGAGTACTCGTCGATCGATTGTGGCCTCGTGGCATTTCGAAAGACACTGCTCAATTAGATTCGTGGATGAAAGAAGTCGCCCCATCTACAACTTTGCGGAAATGGTTCAACCATGAAGCCAGTCGGTGGAAGGCATTTACGTCTCGCTATTCAGCAGAATTGGATCAACAGTCAGAAACCGTGGATAAAATCAGAATGTTAGCACAACAAGGCAGACTCACTCTGCTGTTCAGCAGCAAAGAACAGAAACTGAATAATGCCGCTGCCTTAAAAGAATATTTAGAAAAATCTGAATAATATTGCCTGCGACGGTGCAAGTCGCATCAGCATACTCTCTGCATTTTTCGTGAGACTCTTTGAATCATGCGACCAGTTATCCAAGAAGATAAAACTGGATGTGGACTTGCCAGCGTGGCCACAGTAGCGGGCGTTTCCTATCAGCACGTAAAAACGACAGCAGGACAACTAGGGATCGACGTAGAAGACCCCACTCTTTGGTCAGATACGAGATATGTTCGAAAACTCCTGGCAAGCTATAACATCTCAGCTTCACGTCAAGTTTCGACATTCACATCATGGGACAACCTCCCTCCACTCGCATTATTAGCCATCAAATGGCATAGCAAAAATAATTGCGCCTTTTGGCATTGGGTGGCTTTTCATAGAGGGACACAAGGTCCAATGGTCCTTGACTCCAAACGAGAACTCCGCACACATGCCCGCAAAGATTTTGGTCGAATCAAACCTAAGTGGTTTATCACGATTAATTCGCAAAGCCATAAGTAATCCCATCGCATTAATCAGAGCCGATTCGCAGACCATGAACCTTCGTCTCCCTCAAGAACAATTAGCAGGATGTTGCTGGCTTCCCCGCCTGGTAGATAAAATTCGCGCAGCTCAGCGGAACCAACTCCCCATGATCTATCGATTAGCGTTTGGCAGCCATTTGGGAATAGATGGGTATTTTCTACGCCATTTCAGGATGTCCTTTCAGGTGCTTCGCCACGCCGTACAGACCTCGGCCAACGATGAAGCATTGGCCTACTGGTTCACCCAGCAATCTCACTGCACACCAGAAACCATTCAAGACTGGAATCGCTTTGCCCCGAACATTGGCAAGCAGGGACATCCCGGTTATGTGTTGCGCCATCTTCTTAAATGGGTCTTCATGCCTCAATCCATCCGTCATCCCGTCTCATCGCTCTTTGAAGCCATCGAGCAAGATGAGCAGCCGTAATCACGTCTCATATGCAGGCATACGGTTTCATGCCGCCAAAGACAACTCAAAGACACTCATCCTGTCTGCTCATAATATTCTTCATACCTTGTCGCCAAGCAACAATTGCGATGAACAATAAAAAAAGCGGCCTGAAGGTTTAAGTCCCTCAGGCCGCTTTCAACAGACTGTCTTTCCGTGATGCTTGCTATTTCCCTAAGCCATCAATTTTCTCGTTGACCGTTTCTTTTACTTTCTCTTTCGCCTGATCCATCATATCCCCGGTGCCTTCCTTAGTCGATGCATCTTTGGCTTCAATGGATTTTTCAGCTTCGGCTTTTTCGCTCTTCATCGTCTCGCTTGCTTCTTGCTTGGTTTCTTCTGCTTTACCCTTGAGGTCATCAAGCATTCCGGCCAAAGACAGACTACCTACACTCATAATGAACAGACCGGTTAGTACTGAAATCATTAACTTTTTCATGCTGCACCTCCGTAAAATTAAAACTGACCGATGAAAGAGGGGATGTTTGGGGGATGAGAGTCCACTCTGCACTGTTTAGATCAAATCTGTCAAACTCAGGCATCCTCAATAAATACGCTACCCCTTCACACAAACAACCTGACGCAACGTATGCACAATATCCACAAGGTCTCGTTGTGCGTGCATCACGGCATCAATCGACTTATAGGCTCCTGGAGTCTCATCAATCACATCTTGATCTTTTCGGCATTCCACTCCTTGAGTGGCCAGCTCATGATCAGCAACCGTAAACCGTCGCTTCGCTGCTGCCCGTGACATGGCCCGGCCGGCACCATGACTGCAACTATGAAAACTTTCTGGATTCCCCTTCCCACGAACAATATAGGAACGCGCACCCATACTTCCGGGAATAATACCCATGTCTCCGACTTGTGCTCGCACAGCCCCTTTGCGTGTCACCCAGACCTCTTGTCCATAATGCGATTCAACGGTCACATAGTTATGATGACAATTGATCACTTCATGAGTGGACTGAAACGGTGGCACCTCTCCAGACTCATGAATAGCATCGACCAAATTATCCATCATGAGACGGCGATTCGTCATGGCAAAATCTTGCGCCCATTGCACCGCCAGCACGTAGTCATCAAAAGACTCGGTGCCTTCCTTCAGATAGGACAAATTAACATCAGGCACATTCCGCATCCATTTACGCATATCGCGCTTGGCCAGTTCAATAAAATACATCCCGATACGATTCCCCACTCCGCGTGACCCACTATGCAACATGAACCAGACCGAATCCTGAGCATCCAGGCAGACTTCGATAAAATGATTCCCCGTCCCTAATGTCCCAAGATGATTAACATCATTTCCATGTTTGAGCTTGGGATGTTTGGCAAGAATTTCCTTATAGGTAGGTTGCAGCCGTCTCCATTCATTCAGATGATGTTGCGGAATAGACGACCAAGCACCACGATCATGCTTTTGACCATTATTGGTACGGCCGTGAGGCACAGCCTGTTCAATGATTGATCGAATCATCCGTAATGAATCTGGCAATTCCCTGGCGTTTAATGTCGTCTGCACAGCCATCATGCCGCAACCAATATCCACACCCACGGCCGCAGGAATAATCGCATGTTTGGTAGGGATCACACTCCCAATCGTCGCGCCCATCCCCCAATGCACATCTGGCATGACCGCCACCCATTTATAGACAATCGGCAGCGACGCCACATTGCGCAATTGTTGTTCTGCTTCGGGCTCAAGAGGCACACCGCTTGTCCATGCCTTAATCGGCACACCTTCACCTGATTGAATGAGTTGATAGGGCAATTGTGTCATCTGTCAATTTCATTTCGCATTCAAGTCGGCGAGTCTCCACGATTTTTGAAGGTCAATTCAGCGATAGCTGATTTATCAAGGTCCCCTTTTCCCGTTGCCACAAGCCGTTGATATTGTGCCAAAGTCGCTTGAGCCAACGGCAACGTTAACCCAACCGATCCTGCCATCGCCAAGGCAATCCCAGAATCTTTGGCAGCGTGGGCAGCAGAAAAGTAGCATTCATGATCACGATTCTGCATATCCGCACCATCAGTTTCTAACACGCGTGACGCGGCTCCAGTCTGACTGAACACTTCTTGCAGCATGGATACATCTAATCCGAGGGCCTCACCCATCCCGAGCCCCTCCGCCAACCCTGCTGTATTAATATTCATGACCATGTTCACCAACGCTTTCACTCGCGCCGCTTGCCCAGCTACTCCAACATAGCGCAGGTTGGCGCTGAGCATCTCAAGCATCGGTTTCGCTCGCGCAAAGCTCTCCGGCTTTCCTCCACACATCAGATACAATGTACCCTCACGAGCCTGCGTAATACTGCTGGCCATACAGGCCTCAAGGGATTGTCCACCTTGCTGCTCCACCAAAGTCTCGACGTCAATATGGACTTCCGGGGAAACAGTGGCACAATTGACAAACAAACGCCCCTTGGCCGCCGCGAACAGACTCGCAGAATCATCGGCAGCAAAAATCCCACGCATACCAGCATCATCAGACACCACGGTAAAAATCACTGTGGCTAACTCGGCGACTCTGGCTGGAGTCGGTACGCATTCAGCCCCGATCTCCTGAGAAAACGTGACCGCTCTTTTAGCATCAGTATCGTACACGGCCATCACACGGCCCCCGACATCTTTCAAGCGGCGAGCCATATTTGCACCCATGCGCCCAACTCCCACAAATCCAATAGTTTCCATGGACGGTGCCATATCTTCCCCTTTCACTCCATCAATTGTTCACAAAATAAAACGACGGAATCGTGTGCATCACATTCCTTTGGTTTTCATCATACGTCTACCAAACATACACAAAAAAAGTAGAGATCTCCACAGACAATTATCCGAGCACAGGAGAAGCACTGTATAGACTGTCCTCATGCATATTCATGTGAGCAGAATTCTGCCATCTAAATGCTGCCCACACACCAATCTGGGGCTTATTGTACATTTCTCGAAAAAGTCCCGTAGAGGTACGAGAAAAATTTCATCGCAGGATCCGAAGGGAATAATCAAAAAAGTCATACAGTCCCGTCCTGAGTCTTACCGAAGGAAAGGCCGCAGCCAGTTTCACGCGCGGAGCATACTTTCAGTACGTGACCACGGCAAATTGGCGACCTGCCGATGCGAAGCCGCTTAGGCAGCCCTTGAACCGCGAGCCTGCCAGCCGTAGCCTTGACCGCTTGCGCGCCAAAGCTGGCTTCAGCGGCGAGCGCGAAGACTGGTGGCTTTTTTCAACATTCCCATCTGTACTTTCATGACAGGCTTGGCTATTCTTGCAATACCCTGATGAGATATTCGAGATGCGACTTTGATAATACGACCACCCACATGCTGAGAGGAAATCATGACTACGACTCTGACACGAATTATTGTAGGAATTTGCTTGAGCATCTTTCTTTTTTCTGGAACGAGTCTGGCGACTGAGCCCACGGATGTGGAGAACTTTGTCAAGGCTCGCATTGAGATTGGCGAGATGATGACTAACTATTTCAAGGGTGGCAAAGGATACGGCGATGGGCAGCGCCCATCACCCGAAGCCATGCAAGAAATGGGAATGGATATCAATCGGAAAGTCTCCGCCCTCTTAGCCACGCATGATCTCACGATTGATGAATATCGCCAACGCAGTCCGGAGGTCTTTGCCAATGATACAGCCGTGAAGGGCTATCTTAGCGAACATCCAGATCTAAAAGAACGGTATGAAGCTCTTCCGCTCAGTAGCATGGGACACGGTGGCAGCGGACGAGGATACTGAATCGGGAAAGGAAAATGGAAAAATATTGCCGTAGGACGAAGCAGACTTGATGGACTGTCAGCGAAGAGACCTATTCAATGTTCACATCGCCATACCAACAACTCGCAATTACTTAAGGCATGCGGAGAGATTGATTTTTTTACTGCTTCCATTTGTACCAAATGATTTCGTTGCGCCCGTGCGGATAAATCAATCGCTTGACCGAAACATAGGGTCTTCAAACCCATCGACCATACCATCGGTTCAAAGATGATCGTTGGACGCCAGCTTGCTCTTCTTGGCTCATCAACTCGGACTGAAAGAATTTTTTATGCTTGAAGACATGATACTGATCTTCTTGAATAAGAGCGGCAAAGATTCTGTCGACCCATGCGCCCAACTGACCCGTCCAAGGTTTGAAAGACACACAAATCTGAAAATCAATAAGATAGGCCTTGCCCGTCGTTGAACAAATGATATTCCCTCGTTTATTGAGATCAGCATAAAAAATTCGACGTTGATGCACCTAATCAATAATGGCTACGAATTCGTCAAAAAAATCATGCGGCAAGAATTGCCCATCTTGGCATTCATGAAGAGTTTTTCCTTCTATATATTGGTGAAAATACCCTCGTTTCCCATATCGAGGGCCTAACTCAGGAATGCCTGAGATATCCTCAACTATTTGATAGATGGTATGTTCCCGTTTAGAGATCCAAGCAGGTAAAGGGCGCAATATCCAGCACCAAGAAATCGAAAATCGCTCAACTTTAAGACATACCCCTGTTTACTAGAATTGTCATATTAAATATTGAGTGAAAAAAATCATCTTTTAATATGCTCTGGAAGGTATCTTCTTGCTCGTGAATGGGCACACATAATGGATAACCTGACATCTTCTCCCCTCTTCAGAAATTCATGACTCAATATGAGCGAAAACCATCCTAAGCCAACATCTTCCCACCATAACGTAATTAATCAGTATTTTTCACCATAGAAGAATACTATCAATGTTGGCTCTCCAATAACCGAAAGAGAACCATGCCCTATCAACCAATTGAAAATTACGGCCTCATCGGGAACATGCGCACCACCGCCTTGGTCGGCATGAACGGGTCCATCGATTGGATGTGCTTTCCTCATTTCGATTCACCCAGTGTCTTTGCTGCCATTTTGGACGATGGCAAGGGTGGCCGGTTTTCCATTGCCCCCGTCCCCAACCATGTGAGATCCAAACAATATTATTGGCCAGATACCAATGTGCTCGTCACACGTTTTCATACCGCCGATGGCGTAGGACGAGTCATCGATTTCATGCCGGTAGGCAAAGATGAAAGCGATTGTACACAACATGGCGTCGTGCGACGCATCCAAAGCATTCGAGGCACCATGACTTTCCGGATGGAATGTCGACCGGCCTTCAACTACGGCCGCGACAACCATACCATTACACTAGACGCACAAGGCGGAATCTTTCAATCCACGAATCTCTCACTCCGGTTGGGTGCCACCATCCCGATGCAACAGGAGGGCAATGCCCTCATTGTCGAATTCACGTTAGAAGAAGGTGAAGAGGTCGATGTGTGCTTGCAAGGCATGGAATCTAATGACATTTCCACCGGCTTTTGCCCCGAAGCGCATGCTGAAGAATTATTTACGCAAACCGTAGGATACTGGAGAACCTGGCTATCCAAATGCACATACTCTGGTCGCTGGCGAGAAATGGTGCACCGCTCTGCGTTGGTCCTTAAACTTTTGACTTTTCGACCCACCGGAGCGATTGTGGCTGCCCCAACGTGTAGCCTTCCTGAAGGCATTGGTGGAGAACGGAATTGGGATTACCGATATACATGGATTCGCGATGGCGCCTTTACAATTTATGGCCTCCTCCGTATTGGCTTCACAGAAGAAGCCTCACAATTTATGCATTGGTTGGAAGCTCGCTGCCATGAATTAAAACCCGATGGGTCGCTTCAAATAATGTACGGCATCGATGGTCGACATACCCTCACCGAAGAAACCCTCGATCATTTAGAAGGCTACCGAGGTTCCTCGCCTGTGCGCATCGGCAATGGAGCCTATGACCAATTGCAATTGGATATTTACGGGGAGTTACTCGACTCCGTCTACCTCTTTAATAAATATGGCACCCCTATTTCATATGATCTGTGGAAACATCTTCGCCACATGATTAATTGGGTGTGCGACAATTGGCAACGAACCGATGAAGGTGTATGGGAAGTACGAGGCGGCCAACAACATTTCGTCTACTCAAAACTGATGTGCTGGGTTGCTATTGACCGAGGTATTCGATTAGCCGATAAACGATCGTTTCCCGCCGACCGAGACCGCTGGCTCAAGGTACGAGATGCCATTTATGAAGAAATTATGGAAAAGGGGTGGGATGACAAACGCCAGGCCTTTGTCCAACGCTATGGGAGTGATTCCTTGGACGCAGCCAACCTTATGATGTCCCTAGTCTTTTTCGTCTCCCCGACCGATCCCCGCATGCTGAAAACGCTGGATGCCACACTACAGACACCAGAAAAAGGTGGGTTAGTCGCCAACGGCTTGGTCTATCGCTATAACATTGATGAAGCAGACGATGGCCTGAGTGGCGAAGAAGGCACATTTAACATTTGCACCTTCTGGCTCGTGGAAGCCCTCACACGCGCTGGCCAAGCAGATCGCAGTCGATTAGAAGAAGCACGACTGCTGTTCGAACAAATGCTAGGGTATGCCAACCATTTGGGCCTCTACGCCGAAGAAACCGGCCACCATGGCGAAGCCCTCGGGAATTTCCCTCAAGCCTTCACGCATCTCGCATTGATCAGCGCCGCGTTCAACCTCGACCGCGCATTGGGCAAATAACTCTCTCGTTTTCCATTGGCTTCTCTCTCTCAGATTCTAAGGCGTTTTTGACTTCACATTTCTATTTGCTTTTCCCTGCCACTGCCCCGTAGGATCCCGATATCTGTGCTCTAAATATTCGACCAATTTCCCTGCTCCTGATCTTCTTTAATCACGGAATAACAAATTCATGTTCACCTTATTCGGACTCGCCTTTGTCCTAGGCCTACGACATGCGCTTGAAGCCGATCATGCCGCAGCAGTTGCGTCACTCGCCACGCAAAATCGATCTGTTTTTCAGACGATGAAACAAGGCATCGTCTGGGGATTAGGACATACCGTCACCTTATTTCTGTTTGGGTCGATCGTCCTCATTCTGGGTGTCGTCATCCCCGAGAAATTTGCCGAAGCATTGGAATGTGCCGTCGGGTTTATGCTGGTAGGGCTAGGAATAGATATCTTCCGACGCATGCGAAACGAGCGCATTCATTTCCATCTCCACCAACATGCGAATACAGCTCCACATTTTCATGCCCATACTCATGTACCAAACGTGCCCCATACAGAAGCAGCCCATCAACATCCTCACCCACAAGGATTTCCCTACCGAGCCTTTATAGTGGGGGGCATGCATGGCATGGCGGGATCAGCCGCACTTATCCTCCTCACCCTCAACACAACCATGTCTCCATGGATGGCCATAAACTACATTGTCATTTTCGGATTAGGGTCGATCCTTGGGATGGGTGTATTGTCCGTCGTGATCGCCATTCCACTCTGGTATTCCGCTCGCTCCTTCACCTGGGTCCATCAAAGCATTCAGGGTGTGGTTGGGATCGGCACCATCGCATTAGGTGGTTACGTCATCTCGCAACATTCCACCTGGTTCCTGTAAAAAAATTCAAGCGACCTTTTATGTTCTACCGCCAGACAGTCTTGCCTTAGGACTTACATTTAAGACTAAACTGGCTACTCCCTCTGCCCCCTGATAAAACGGATACGCTTAGAATTAATCAACAAAGGACTTACCCATTTTTTTCCTTGTCGCCCACGATTCATAACGGGATAAAAGACATGAGGGTTTTCGATGTACGCAGGACGTGTCATGCAGACAAGAACTCAAATACATCAGGAAGAAAGCATCCTGACCTCTATTTCTTCACAAAAGCGGGAGAACAGTTTACTGGTCTGGCTGGTAATTCGGGTGGTCATTTTGAAATGCGGAGTGATAAGGGCCTGCGGGCAGGCCCCATCCTTCTCGATTCACAGCTGTGGTATTAGCCCGAATAGCCAGGGGACGATAATCAACGGCACCAGCAGTGATAGCCGCATCAACTGCTGCAACAACAACCTGAGCAATAAGGCCCCCAAGTCCTCCACCCGCGCCACCTCCTCCACCGCTTTGATGACGAGCAGTTTTGGTTCGCTCCCATAACACGGTGCCAGTGTCCGTATCCACAAGTTTATACTGCACCGTCACTGTGACAGAAGACGACAAAACCACATATGAGGTAACCCAATTCTGAATCGTGACATAGAGAACCGCATCGGCCCCGAAAACATCTTTAAATCTTTGTGGCGATACTTCTCCTAAAAGTCCTTCGTCGGATAACCCCATATCGATGAGAATATCTCGAGTCACAAAAACCGGGAAAACATAATAACCACGCTCGGCAAACGGTTTCGTGACCGTCGTATCGAACACGAGAGGAGCTTCCACCGCAGTGGTTTTGTTAAATGCTGGCACGACGACAATAGATCGTGGCTGCTTCTCAAAGAACTGCGAATAATCTGGCTTGGATGCCGTTGTTCCGCACCCCTGAATGATTATCCCGACTAAGATCCCCACAACAACATGCCTTACTATCATGCTCCTGTCTTCTCCTGAATCCTGGAAATTATCGAATTCATCAAATATTTTGACTCTGGATATAACACTGCCTCTTTCCTCAAATATTCTACAGCTTCTTTGGCGTTCCCTCTTTTGAACAACAGATATCCGTAGTCAGCGTAAATGCCAGGGGCCAGCCTGCTATCTTTGGATTCGGCCTCCTCTATGGTCTCTTTGAGCAGAGAGAATGCCTCTAATTGGCCCTCTTCGGTTTTATCTTCATGCCGGATAACCAAACTTTGCTCATAGTCTCCCCAATGGAATAGAGTAGACGTGCAGCCAACAGAAATGCATAAACAGAAAACGCTGAGGAGGCGGAGGGACCGTTGCCTGACGTTACGGAAGCTCAATGGACTTTGTGGATCCTGTACCTATGAAGACCTTCCGATTATAAACACTCGCACTACCTTTCCGAATTTCAACAGTATGCGTTCCTGGGGAAAGCGCTAACAGGGAATCAGATACGAATTTTTCTCCCGATCCAACCGCATTCCCATCTACATAAATCAGATTGTCACCCGTCAGATTCACAAAGCGAATGAACCCTTGATCTTTTCCCTGATCGACATTGCTCGTAGAGGTTTGATACACGGGTCCTAATACCGGGGCAAGAAGTCCACATGCCGAGAGCGCAATACAGCCAACTATGATGATGAAAATCAAAAGTCTCCCGGGTTGAATGTGCATTGAGGTTTTCTCCCTTAGAATTGAATAATATGATTCGTGGTTGGAGACACATCATCTATGACTTTACAAATCGACCCTTCATTAGTTTCTGAGTTGCCGAAGAACCCTACGATCTCAAGCGTGCCCTCTTGTTTGTGGGGGAGCTGTATATTGAATCCGGTCTGTGGACTCTTTATCACCTTACCAGGAATCATCACTTTTAATTTATCACCCATCTTCAATCCTTGACGCTCTCCGCCCGAAATCATGACTTGGTCTCCCTCAACTGCAAGAATGCTACTGGTCCACGGTTTATCCGAAAGTTTATTGAGAATCTTATCCAACAAATTAGCGATTGAAGCCGAAAGCGCTTTATCATTAAGGGTGGAATCAAAGGTTGCGCGATCCCCAAGACCAAGAATTGTTTGAGAGTCGAGAGAAGCTTCGCCCGATCCGTCATCACTGAAAAATACATGACCAGCCCTGGGATCGACTAAGCGCACATTTACCTTTGAATGTGCAACTTGCTTTCGAGATCGAGAAAACAATGCGACGTCTCCTGTATCCTTTCGACCATATTCGACGACCGACCCCATGATCAAAGCATCCACTCCCACCAAATTCTTCTTGAACTCCTCAGGGGTCATACCAAGTAGTTCGCTTTCCGCTTGAAGTTTGTTGAGATCAGTCCGCTCCAGCACAATAAACTTTCCGGATTTAGTCATTTCAGCTGCCAATATGTCTGAGGCTTGTTTGCCAATTCGGTCGTAATTATTATCCGTAAAGAGGCCCGCTCCATATTTAGTTTCATTTGTAAATCGCGCAATCGCCACCTTACGTTTGAGTACGCGCGCTGTGGACCCATCAGTTCCTAGACGAGTGGCCCCTTGTGGACTCTGTGCCTGTGGATTCGCCCGCTCGGGAATGCTCTGGACAACTTCTCGTTTATCAATGGTCGCGCAGCCAACACACAACGACATAATTCCGAAAAGTAGAAAGACTTTCTTCATGTCTTCGCCTCTTTCATAGGAATAATTTTGAAAATTCTCGTGAAAATAGATCACTCCGCTTTGCCTTGAAAAGCGAGGTCCTTGGCAAAGTAGAGTGTGAACACTGAATAGAGTCACCAAAAGGGTGAATAATGTCAATCATCTTACTGATGGCTCAGAGACAAAGCTCGTAAAGCTGACTTCATAGAACGTTGACGGGTTCCGCCTCTATTTTAAGACACTCACCTTCGATGACACGAGCCTGAACCACATACTGTATGTTCATGTTGTGTATAAAAGCTGGGGACAGCTCTAAGTTGGGAAACATCAACGAACAAAAGAGCTTGATACGAAAGTCTTGGCCTGGAATCACAGAGAAATTACGAGTCATCGAAGAGAGACAGGTTTAGGCATGCTGCAAATTGCATGAAACGCGTAAACTGGAGTTTGAGCATATCATCAGTAGCGTCACAAGCGTTTTGAGATTCAAAACCCCAAACACCAATATCGACAATGGCTTTTCAATTCCCTTGAGTTATTTCTATATCAAATTCATTCAAGATTCTGACTTTAATTAAATCCATAGGTTAGGTCAAAAAACCCTGCATATGCACTTACCACCACCTAGTGAAGTTTGAGTCAGGGGGCAAGTCATTTGTTTGATCTCAAACGATGCAGTCTGGCAGACATGATTTGAAGGAATTCACGAGGGGCAATAGAAAGCTCACGCTTGCAACAACAGACTTGATCCCTGCTTTTTATGAAATAGTCAAAAAAACAGATCAAACGGAATATATAGTTCTCATCTTATCTCAATCTGATCGTTCACATGGATCTCTGCGAGAGTTTGCCCGTTCAATAGGATCCGTGTCTTTGCATGAATTTTTATCACTCTGCTGTTCGAGGTTGCCGGGTTTCGGCCCGGCAGCCGAGTGACTTTCCTTTCGGGGAAAGTCACCAAAGCCATTGACGCCCCACCCGGCCGCAAGACAGAAGCTGGACGCAAGACACCAAGAGGGCGGCCCAACTCGCTGCGCTCAAACAAGGGCGCCTGTTCATGGGAGCGTCCACCCAGAGGGCGGTCGGCAGACGTCGGACCTTGGGAGAGCAACAGTTCAAGGAGTCAGAGGAAAAAACGTGGAATCACAAATTCCGTATGATCCATAATGGACTAAATCTATTCGCGGAAAACAAAGAGAGCTTTCCGAGATCTAAAAAATCTCGAAAAGCTCTCTTCTAGAAAAAACGACTCTTAAAGTACTTACGCTTGATGCATATGCTGGCTCAAGAAATTCTCTACACCAACCTGTTTCATTGTTTCCATTTGCGTCTCGATCCAATCGATATGTTCTTCCTCACTCGTGAGAATCACTTCTAGTTTTCCTCGAGTATTGAAGTCTCCAACCTTGACGCAATGCTCAATCGCTTCCGTTAATAATTTTACGGCCTCATGCTCTAATTTCAAATCTGACTTAAACTGTTCCGGCACCGATTCGCCAATCTTAAGCGTTCCTAGTCGTTGCAAATTGGGGAATCCGTCCAAGAAAAGCACGTGTTCAATAAGTTGTTCGGCATGCTTCATCTCATCAATCGCATGTTTACGAATTTCGTTATGCAACACTGTATAGCCCCAGTTGCCGCACATTTCACCATGTAAGAAATATTGGTTGATGGCTGTCAGTTCATTCGTCAAAATCTTATTCAGAAAATCAACGACACCTTTTTTCGCTTTCATGAAATCCTCCTTACGTAATAGTTAGCCGGCCCTTTACACTCAATTTCTTTCAATATGATCATGAACGATATTTTCCTCAATTGCTTATCATTCTTGCGATATCTTATCGGTCAATCCTCAAATGAGTCAAGTCTTTTATTTAGGTGTAAATAACTAATATTGATTTTCCTTCTCAATATCGTTGATCTGAATTTTCAAGATCACTCCCTACCAAATGGATGTCGCACTCGTCGCAATCAGGAAATCTTCACTGCCGTTCCACTGACACTCACCATCAACATGCTGCCTTTCTCCCCCATCACCTCGTAGTCCAAAGCGATTCCCACAATGGCATTCGCGCCAACTTCAAGTGCCTCCTCTTCAATCTCACGGAACGCGGTTTCCCGAGCCCTGGCTAATTCTTTTTCATAGGATCCGGATCGTCCTCCAACAACATCCCGAATCTTGGCAAAAAAATCACGGAAAAAGTTCGTGCCGAGCACCGCTTCCCCAGTCACCACGCCTAAATATTCTGTAATGCGATGACCTTCAATATTTTGTGTCGTCGTGACAATCATCCCATTCTCCCTTCAGTAAAAGAAACAACTAGGATCTGTTGAAAAAAGTCCCCAGCCTTCGCCAAGGCTACGGCTGACAGGCTCGTGGTTCCATACCTGCCGGAGCGGCTTCGCGCAGGCAGGTCGCCATTTCTACGTGCTCACCTAGAGCAGGTACGCTCCGCGCGGAAAAAAGGCTGCGGCCTTGCTGAACGAACTTTTTTGAACAGATCCGAAACCTTTGGTTCCACAGATCATCTAGAGCAAATTTGCCTTTTGGAGTTCGGCATTATTCAACAGTCCTTCAGCAGTGCCAACTGGGTCATGTCAAGAATATATGCTAAATTTCTCAGTTTATTGTTGCCTGATCATTCACTCAATTAACCAGTAGGTGTTTGTTCATGAGAAACATTTCTACCCTCTCTCTGGTATGCGTATTTTTTATCACTACCATGCTCAATAAATAGGCAAACTGCTAAACTCATTGCCTATCTTGAATACGCCGAGCACCACATCCATTTATCCACATCTTTATGCCCATTTTCTGTGGGATAATAGTTCGACTATTATTGTCGATATCTGTATCGTAGACTCAAACGATTGCATAGTGATTCAGCTCTTCTCAAATCTAGACATTCTGTATTCTGCAAAATTTTCAAGACAAATTGACTTCGTGAGAAGTACTGATTAGGATTTTTTTCAAGGATACTATTCTTGCGTTCAGAATTCGTTCATCTCCACCTCCATACACAATACAGCCTCCTTGATGGGGCGAACCAACTTACGCCACTCTTTCAACAAGTGAAAGATTATGGGATGCCGGCTGTCGCCATGACAGACCACGGCAACCTGTTTGGAGCCATTGATTTCTATCAAAAAGGAAAAAATCACGGCGTCAAGCCCATTATTGGGTGCGAAGCCTATATGGCACCTGGCAGCCGCAGTCAAAAGTCCGGACACACGGCGCATACTGAGTACTATCATCTGATTTTACTCGCCACCAACCAAGTCGGCTATCACAACCTCATCAAACTTTCGAGCAAAGCGTACCTTGAGGGGTTTTATTACAAACCCCGAATGGATAAAGAGCTATTACAGGAACATCACGAAGGACTCATTGCGCTGTCTGGATGCTTGAGTGGTGAAGTGCCGAAATTAATCGGGCAAGGTGACCTCGAAGGCGCCATCCGTGTGGCTGATGAATATCGGTCGATCTTTGGCAAAGACAACTATTATTTGGAAGTGCAAGCCAACGGGCTAGAGCAGCAACAAATTGCGAATGCCGGGCTGATGGCCATGCATAGAAAATTGGAAATCCCGTTAGTGGGGACCAATGATTGCCATTACCTCAACAAACGTGACGCCCGACCTCATGAAATCATGCTCTGCTTGCAAACAAGTAAAACACTCAAAGATCCCAACCGCATGAAGTTCGATACGGATCAATTGTACGTGAAATCGATGGAAGAAATGGTCACGGAGTTTGCCGAATTTCCTCGAGCGGTCTTGAATACCACACAGGTCGCCGAGCAATGCGATTTGTCTCTTGAATTCGGCACCACCTATCTCCCGGACTATCATGTACCCGAAGGCCAAACGCATGACTCCTATCTCCTCCACCTCACTGAAGAAGGCCTGCGTCAACGCTTACGCGAACGTCCCACATCCATTCCCCTTGAGGCCTATCAACATCGCTTAACCACTGAGTTAGCCGTCTTGAATGCGATGGGCTATGCCGGGTATTTCCTCGTCGTCTGGGACATTATTAATTTTGCGCGATCTAGGAAAATTCCCGTAGGACCAGGACGCGGATCTGCGGCTGGAAGTCTGGTCGCCTATGCCCTCCGCATCACTGATTTGGACCCATTGTCTTATAACCTGCTCTTTGAACGTTTCCTGAATCCTGAACGGGTCAGCATGCCGGATATTGATATGGACTTCTGCATGGACCGACGAGCAGAAGTCATCAATTACGTCATTGAGAAATATGGAGAAGCGCATGTCTGCCAGATTATTACCTTCGGCACACTCGGCGCTAAAGCTGCCATTCGTGATGTCGGGCGAGTCATGGATTTCCCCTATGCCGATGTCGACAAGGTGGCCAAACTTGTTCCGACCCAACTCAACATCACACTGAAAGACGCCCTCCAGCAGGAGCCTCGTCTACAAGAATTGGTGGATGGTGAACCTGGCATGAAAGAGCTCATGGATACGGCCATGGCATTAGAAGGCTTAGCTCGCCATGCCTCTACACATGCTGCCGGCGTGGTCATCTCGCAAAAACCTCTCATGGAGCATGTTCCACTCTATAAGACGAGCAATGGCGACGTGGTCACTCAATACACCATGACCGATTTGGAAAAAGTCGGCTTGGTGAAATTCGACTTTCTCGGATTAAAAACATTAACCATGATTCACGATGCCGTCAGGCTCGTGCATGCCTCACAAGCACCGGACGATCAATTAGATATTCAGAATTTATCACTTGATGATCTGGACACCTTTGCGTTGCTGAGTTCAGGGAAAACCTCCGGCATTTTCCAACTGGAAAGTTCGGGCATGCGTAACTTACTGGTAAAAATTAAACCAGAAACCTTTGAAGATCTCATTGCCATTCTCGCCCTGTATCGGCCTGGTCCGCTAGAAAGCGGCATGGTCGACGATTTCATCAAACGAAAACGTGATCCATCACAAATCGTGTACGAACCGCCTCAACTTGAACCCATCTTAAAAGAAACCTATGGCGTCATCGTCTATCAAGAACAGGTCATGGCGATTACCAACCAATTGGCTGGGTTTTCCTTGGGACAGGCCGACCTGCTACGGCGGGCTATGGGAAAGAAAAAGCATGATGAAATGGCCAAGCAAAAAACCTTGTTCATTTCTGGGGCGAAAGAAAAGGGGATCCCGGAAAAATTGTCCGAAAAGATCTTTGATCAAATGGCCTTTTTCGCCGGGTATGGATTCAATAAATCGCACTCGGCCGCGTACGCCTTAGTCACCTTTCAGACGGCCTATCTCAAAGCGCATTATCCAACAGAATTTATGGCTGCCATTCTGACCTCAGAAATGGGGAATACGGATAAAATGGTGGGGTACTTTAGTGAATGTCGAGAACTAGGATTAAAAATATTACCGCCTGATGCGAACCAGAGCTTAAAGAATTTCAGTGTCGTCCCTGAGGGCATTCGA
>JAJDBS010000103.1 GCA_029261235.1 Nitrospirales bacterium | reverse complement strand
AAACAAGGCATCCCTTCCTTGAAATTCTGAAACACCAAATGGGCTGTGTTACTAATCATTTTTAATGTGAGGAGGAGGTCCGTATGGGAAAAGCCATGACGAAGTCGCAGATTGCCGATCACTTGGCCAAAAAGGCGGATATCACCAAGAAGATCGCGACCCAAATTCTTGATGATTTTGCTGCCTTGGCTTACAAAGAAGCGAAGAATGCTTTTGTGGTTCCAGGAATCGGAAAGCTCGTACTTGCACACCGGAAGGCTCGCATGGGTCGTAATCCACAAACCGGTGACGCCATTAAAATTCCTGCCAAAAAAGTAGTCAAGTTCCGTGTCGCAAAAGCTGCGAAGGACGCTATTCTTGGCGTGAAGAAATAAGCGATTCGCCGATTGCGTCTCTTGGTGACCGGTAGCGGTCCCCTCACTCCGGTCTTCAGTACAAGCTAATTGATTGAAAAAGCAGGGTCAGAATTTCTGGCCCTGCTTTTTTTGAGTCCTCTAGCTCTTCATTGATGAGTCTATTGAATATTCCCTGAAAACAGCTCTCATACACTTAGGAAATCTAGTAAGGGACGCTGAATAATGAGAACATCAAGGGGTAAACAGACTCAGGAACGTGTTGACTATCAGCAAATTCTGGTCGATTCAAAAAAGTCCGTCCAGCAAGGCCGCAGCCAAGTTTGAAAGCGGAGCGAACAGGCGGTACGTGAGCACTCAAAATTGGCGAGAACGCTGCTGGCGGCTTTTTTCAACAGACCCAGCATCAGTCGCTGATGGGGATAGGTAAAACAGTCTTCCAGTAAGACCAAAGTATTGCTTGCTGCGTTTCGCAGGGCACGACCGCGTTGGCCAAGCCGCGCGTATTTTCAGTATGTAAGCATGACAAAGAACCAAAACACGGCCTTGTCTGCTCCATCCTGAAAGATGCCCTACTCGTTTTCAACAATCCTTCAGTACATAGCTGGAGTTAATCCACTCCGCCCTAGGCCGTCATGGGCCACGAGTTGGACGGCATCGCCGTCGTAGATCTGTGTGGATTCACTGGCAATGCGCTTATTGACCGTCACCATCACTTTTTTCTGCTTTAACAATTGAAAAATTTCACGCAGTGGCTTGCCTTGCTTACGAATAAGCTGCTTGACGGTGATCGAATCGTCCACCTCGCAGCCTAATTCACGATCGCCATCTATCGTTTGCAAATCGCCCATTAAATTGATTGTAACCATAATATTTGCCTCTTTCTCTTAAAAGTCGGTGTTGCATGACAGGAAGACATAAGAATTTCTGATGCCCCCGGCTGTCGTTCTAAAGGAGAAAGCCTAACAAGATGCGAAATCTCACAGCAATGGAAGTTTCATTAGGAGATTTTGAGTACAATGAAACCTTTCCTTGGCATCCACCGCAGGAAGGTGGTACAAAAACGCTGATTAGTCCAATGCGAATCTCTTGTGGGGCTGTGTCATGTATAAAATTATTATCATTCTCATTCTTCTCATCATTCTGTTCTATATGGTTCGGCGCGCAGCTCGGGCGTGGATTGAGCCTAAACCGGATGAGGCGACGCCAGGGAAGGATGTGATGATTCAAGACCCTGTCTGTAAGACCTATGTGACGACCGGAACGGCGATTGTCGAAGAGGTCAGTGGCCAGAAGTATTATTTCTGCAGTCAGGATTGCGCCAAACACTTCAGGCGTGAAGGAACAGCATAGCCAACCAAACGAAAGGTCAATGAGAACTGCTAGAGAGCAGTTAAATCGAGTCTGACCCCTACCATACTTGTTGATGCATGAGGGTTCAAACAAGATATCCCCTGTCGCCGCGTCTGTTGAATTCGGTTGGGGATGGGGACCACAGCGTCCTCGAATGGAAAGTCTTGAGGGTTCCAAAACTCCACCGGGTCTTCTTTCATGTGAAAGAAGACCCGGTGGGGTGACCATCTAGGAAAATGAATTCGGTCGGCAAGACTGACTGGCGCCACGTGGTTCCATTTCGTAGGAAAACGGCAGCCTTGCATTAAGGCTTGAGCAAGTAGCCCTCCAAGTGCTCCCTTCTATATTGACGAATCGCATTCGTGGCGAGTGCCTTATCCTTGGTTCGGTTATTATAATAGGAAAACAGGGCCACAGTTTACCTCTTTAACGAATCAGGTAATTTCTTGTACAGGGTTGACGACAACACATACCCCTGAATGCCCTGAGCCTTCTATTGACCTGGGCCATGCATGGCTTGTTTTCCTCGAGCCGGGGAGGTTGTCGAATAAAAATCTTTATATTGTGGACTATAATACAGAAAGAGTGGAAGGAAAGATCAATTGGCTAATCGCCTCTTCCCTGTTTTTTGCAGGGCGGCAGATTTTTTCACGCCCTTCCTAATTTGGGACCTAAACCCTCGCTCCACGATGGCACCTGACGCTTCGACAGTCGGTTCCGTCGCCAGCTCGGTTTCTTCTTCTGGCTGAACACCGGGGGCTATAAGAGTCTCCATGCTGCCGTCATCCACTTCGGAAAATTCCGACTCGTCAAGTATGGCGCTGACCTCTTCTTCAACACCCCCTCTGCTTTCCGGAATCCCACGAGGCGAATATTCAGCGGTGAGCGCGATGGAGTTCGGGTGGGTCGCCTTAGAGGAGCAAAGAACAACGATGGACAAGTATTGGGAAAGCGTGGAAGAGAAACTTAGGTCAGGGTTCCACCACAGGATGATCCGGCTCCGGCTGTGCATCCGAAACAATGTGAGCCTGTGACGATTGGACGATGTTCCAAGGAGGGGAGAGTAAAATCTTTGATCCATTGCGGAGCACGTATTTGAAGTGGTAGATCCAGCATTTGGTTGAAATCACAGTCAGACAAACGCCCATCCCATCCTACATTAATTAACGATCGGCACATGAGATCTTCAACGGTCGCCCTATTAAAATTCTCCTGCAAGAGCGTGTAGTACGCATCGAGCTGACCCGCTTCCTGTAAATCTTCTGAAAATCGACTGATGGGCATGTTTGTAATGGTCAGCAGTCTATTAAACTGGATGCCATGCCGACGCATCAGCTCTTCTTTATAGTCCTGCTCGAGTTCCTCTTGTGGGGGTGGAAGAGTCACCCCTTGGGGGTTATAGACCAGATGGAGGTTGAGGTCAGTGTCAATCTCCCCGTACCCTAACGTATTTAATGTCTGGAGGGCGCTGATGCTGCGATTAAAGACGCCTTGGCCACGCTGTTGGTCGACATTGATTTCCTGGTAGCACGGCAGTGAGGCAATGATTTCGACTCCGTGTTTCGCTAAGAATTCAGGAAGGTGCGATTTTCCTTTGACATAAAATACGGTCAGATTGCATCGGTCAATGACCTGTCGATCTCGAATCCGACATTCTTGTACGAGGTACTCAAAGTGCGGATTCATCTCTGGAGCCCCGCCTGTAATGTCGACGGTGGCAATCTGTGGGGTGCGATCTAAAACCTCGAGGATTTGGTCGATGGTGGCCTTGGTCATGCTTTCGGTTCGTTGAGGCCCCGCATCGACGTGACAGTGATGACAGGTCTGGTTACAGACTTTCCCCAAATTCACTTGAAGGGTCGTGACCGATTTGGCTGTGAGCGGTTCTTGCTCGTGAACTGCCAAAGCGGTATCAAAGGAAGGCGTGGGTAAGACGGTGGATGCCGACGAGACGAGAGGAAGTGGGGAATTGGGCATTGTGTCTATTCAGTTAAAGAGAGTGAACAGCCCGCAGGTTATCGTCGCGACATCGATTACGGCTGTTCTGCGTGTGGGACTAACAGCATTCCGTGGAGGTTCCACAAATCACAGGTTCCGCTGTCACAGATTCGCGGGCTCGATTAATGGTTCCAAACGATGGTTGATACTGAGGATGCTGGAGAACGTTGAATGTTTTGGAACAGATTTCTAGTGGTTCTCCACATCGATACTGATGACCGTCATCGTCACTGACGCTTAAAAATGGTCCTGCAAGGATGGCAAAGTGGCCCTCCCACACACATGGAGTTTCTTCTGGTAATACCGCGACGAGGCGTGGATCTTGGTCTGTCAGGGCCATAGGACGATCAGCGATGACAAAATGGTCTTTGTATGGCGGGAGAGACAATAACTGAACCGTTTGTTCATCGACTTGTTGGGGTGCGCCGCGGTGGAATATCGTACCCAATTCATCTTTTGCTTGTGAGAATGGGCCAGTTAATGTGGCAAAGGCCGGTGCAGAAGAAGAGGCAGCCACAGCAGTTTTATACCCTGTTAGTGTCACAGACACAAAATGAATCCCATCAATCACTCTCCAGGGAATCACGGTGACCTGATGCAACCCCTGGAAACCCGCGTCGCGCAAACCGCCCCAATAATCTTGAATGGTCAGCGCACCTGATAAACAATCTCCCCATTTTGCGCTATCGTGGATCATGTATTGAGGAATGGGTTGATCTGCCACGATGTCCGAAATAGTAAACCGCCCACCTGGCTGGAGAACACGAAACATCTCTTGGAACACTTTTTTCTTGTCTGGCGCTAAGTTGATGACACAATTGGAAATAATGAGATCAACCTGATCACCATCGACTGGCATCGCGTCGGCAAAGCCTTTTCGAAAATCGACGTTGGAAGCAGGATAGCCCAAATTTTTTGCGACCGTTGGTGCATGCATGCGCGCAAGAGATAACATTTCATCAGTCATGTCGATACCAATGACCTTGCCAGTTGCTCCTACTTTTCGCGAGGCCTCAAAGCAGTCGATCCCCCCTCCTGAACCGATGTCTAAGACGACCTCTCCTGGTTGCACAGTCGAAAGGCCGACCGGTGTACCGCAACCATATGAGACTTTCAACACGGCTTCAGGGATAAACTTTCCTAAATCTTCATGGTTATACCCAGTGGGGCAGCACATCTCTTCGCCATTGGTCACAGCTTTCGCATAGCGTTGGCTGACAGATTGAGTGATCGCATTCTCTTTTTCGCTTACAGTTTCCATAGCATCCTCATAAGAATGTTGGGGGAATTAAAAGACAGCCGCATAAACCCGCAATCTATAAACAAATTTTATCAAAAAGGTCAAATAATTTGTTACTGATCAGTCCCTAAAAATAAGGAAATGTTACAGAATTTTATCTATTTAGGGGAAAATTCAATACTCCATGCATTCGATTTCAACGACAGACAAGGATAATCTTGAGTAGAGCCATTAATATTAGGTAAAATTACTGAATGAAAAAGCATGCAGCTAGAAGGATCTTTCTCTCACGACAAATCTGCATATCCCTGAATTTATGGATATTTTTCATTCCAATCTTGAGGTATCGACCTTGCTTAAACCTAGACACGGCAGTTGAGCGCGGAAAAACTGTGCAAACGATTCATGTGCATAGGAAATTTTCAAATCTCGTGGTCACCTTGTGAGTGATGAGCGATTTTTAAATTTTCTAGGTGTATGAAGAAGCTGTGTAGACTTTCGTGTTCCACCTGCTGTTTCTAGGTAAAAGAGAAGGGCGATGGAATCTATCCATATGCTATATTTATGAGTCCCTCAACACATGAAATTGAATACAATGGCCTTAGTCTCCTGCCCTGAATGTCAACACGAAGTTTCTGCCCTAGCCTTGGCTTGCCCACAGTGCGCCTATCCGTACCCAGGGAAACACGGGGCTTCGGAAAAGAAACTACAAACCTGCACGGAATGTGGGGGAGTGATTTCTAAAAAAGCCGAATCATGTCCACATTGTGGAATTTCATGCGCCAATGCCTCAGAGAGTACTCCGGTTCGCGAAGAAACCAAAGAAGAAAGTTGGCTTTGTACACATTGCGGAACCCCCTATACTCGGAAAGTTCGAATACCTGCTCGGTCCATCCCACATGCAGAAACTCAGCAATACGACCATCACGATCCGCCAGTCATTGAAGAACAGGAAATTCGAAAAACTATTGAGCCTATCCTACGCGCAGAAAACCAGAAAACAAATACCCTACAACCCCCTGTCGCTGAAAAACAGGACATGTCGTTCCTACAAAAAATGGACTCCGCCTCACTTTTAGCGAGCCGTCATCCAGCTGGCCGCCACGCCTCTCCACTCTGGCTTCCCTCTTCCCCATCTCAGGATCAAACTTCCTCTTCTTCACGCCCAAGAAAAAAATTCACAATCATTATGGGAATAATATTGGTGTTGGTATTGCTTATTGCTCTGTCAATCATCTTGTGGGGTATTTGGGAGCCCAATGGCACCAATCTTTTGGACGTTTTCGGAATTCCCACTTGGTCAATGAATAATGAGTCTCCAACTGTGCCACAAGGAGCACCTTAATACGGTTGCATGTTGATGGCAGTGACCTTGGCGAACATACGGTTGGATAACGCCTTCATCAACCGCTTAAAATCTCCAAGGTTTCTGTACTACGAATGAAGAAGTTCTTACCTAAAACGTTGCGCTGAGCCCTTTGAGTACGGACGTTATTGGACGCTTGCGATAAGATCACGAAGGGAAACCAGACCAACCACAACCTGATTTTTTGTCACCAAAAGGTGGCGAACGCCGCTGTCTTTCATCATTTCTAAGGCGTCCTCTATAGGCCAAGAAGCCTCAACCGTGACCATAGGACTTGTCATCACGGTATCAACTGGAGTCGTTTTTAAATCTTGCTCTGAGGCGACAGCCTTTCGAATGATATCTGCTTCGGTAATCAACCCAATAATTTCTTCCTCTTGGTCTCGCATCAGCTCCCCATAACGAACGACCACAAGAGACCCTACCTTTTGATCGCGCATCTGCTGTGACGCGATGATGACATTGGCATGGGCTTCAATTTTTTGTAACGAGGTCGTCATGGCATTGGCTAATGTGTTCATACATGTTCTCCTTGTAAAAAAGGACCGGCAGTGACCTACTCCGCATCTCCACATTCACTCCTTCTAAACACAACCCTCAGTCAAATCTTCCCACACATCCGTCGTTGATCATTGTCCTTGTTCATACGGTCCCTTCAGGCTAAAACAGGGCTTTGCTACTTATACTCTATCAAGGTTTTTAGCTAACAACAGTTTTGTGCCTATTGAATATTTCACACAAAATGCTCGTATTTGTCCGAAACGCATTCCAAATCAAGAGCCACGGGAAATGGTCAAAAAGGTCGTCCAGCAAGGCCCCAGCCCTTTTGGCGCGCGGATCGTATTTCCTAGTAGGTGAGCACAGCACAAGGGCGAGAACGCCACTGGTGGCTTTTTTTACAACATTCCCGTTTGAGAACACACTTCTGACAGACACCCTCTCCATCTGACCTCACCCAAAACATTTGAGCCGTCATTTAGTGTTTACTCTAAAGGTTATCCCCTAGAAACCGACAAGTTAGGACATGAGTCTCGCGTCGACGTGTCCAACAGAACAAGCAGAGATTGAGGCTCTCCTCAGTCGTCTTACAATCCAGTTAGAGCAGGAGGCATTGGACTTACCCTTGCTGCCAGTGGTGGCAACCCAGGTGCTTCAAATTTCTGGTGACCCCAATGCCGACGTCACCAAACTTTCAGCGCTCATTCAGCAAGACCAAGCTCTTGCCGGACAAATCCTGCGCATTGCAAATTCTCCGGCCTATGCAGCCCGATCACCAATTGTCTCTTTGCAACAGTCCATTGCGTGGTTGGGCATGAATATTCTGGCTAGCCTTGCGTTTACCGTGTCAGTCCAAAGCGGAGTGTTCAAGGTCAAAGGGTACGAAAAAGAGATCCAAGCTTTATGGCGTCAGGCACTGGCCACAGGTCTCTACGGGAAAGAAATCGCCCGTCGCAATCGGCATAATGTGGAAAATGCTTTTTTGTGTGGAATTCTTCATACGATTGGCAAGCCGCTTATCATCCATTTGATCCTTCAAAACACCGACAAGGAATCTCCTCAACTTTCCTGGACGATGATCGATACCATCATTCAAGAACTCTCTATTCTGGCTGGCGGCAAACTCGCTGAAGCCTGGCAATTACCCGAACCAGTTCAAGAAGCCATTCGCTTCTATCCCGACGAGACCTATCATCAGGCTACTTCACCCACAAAGGGAGCCATCATTACCTGTCTGGCTGATCATCTAGCCTCAGCAGTTGTCGATCCATCTTCTCTTGACGAGGCAGCCATATGTGCACTCCCTGTCGTACAAGACTTAAACTTTTACCCCGAAGATATGGATGCCCTCTTTGAACTCAAAGAGACCATTCAACAAAGCGTGGAATCCTTTTTAACATGACCTCATCAAGCTCCTACGACCTCATTGTGATCGGCAGTGGGCCCGCGGGCCAAAAAGCCGCCATCCAAGGCGCCAAAGCTGGCAAACATGTGGCACTCATTGAGCAAACACGGGAAGTGGGTGGAGCCTGTGTCTATCAGGGGACGATTCCTAGCAAAACCCTACGAGAGACTGCGCTAAAAATGGTGCAATTTCTTCATGCGACGGATGTGTTTGATTTTCGAATGCGTGATGACCTCAAAATCGCCAGCTTGATGACTCGATTAGACAAAGTCGTTCGCGCGCACGGCGAATTTATGGCAGAGCAAATCAGCAGAAATGGCATTGATCGATTTCATGGCCGTGCACAATTTCAATCAGATCGGGAGATTAAGGTTCAAGGGCTGGATGGGAAACCCACAATGCTCTCTGCCCCACTCTTGGTCATCGCCACGGGGTCTCGCCCTCGAGTGCCAGACAATATTCCTATCGATCATGAAAATATTCTTGACAGTGACTCAATATTGTCATTGGTCTATTTACCCAAATCATTGACGGTCTTGGGAGGCGGGGTCATTGCTAGCGAATACGCGTCGATCTTTGCTCTCCTTGGTGTTCAGGTCACGATGATCGACACGGCTGATCGCCCACTCAAGTTTATGGACAAAGAACTCACTGACCAATTTTGCGAGGCCTTTGAAAAAACCGGAGGCTCCTATCGCGGACAACAGAAAATTCAATCTGCTCAGTGGGATGGTTTTTCGAAAGTTATCACGCAATTGGGAAATGGCGAAACCTTTGAGAGCGAAAAAATGCTCGTGGCACTTGGGCGCGTTGCCAATATTGAACACCTCAATGTTCAGGCGGCTGGACTAACGCCAACTGCTCGCGGATTGGTTTCAGTGAATGACCATTGCCAAACCACTGTCAATCATATTTATGCGGTTGGTGATGTGATTGGTCCACCTTCTCTGGCGTCATGTTCCATGGAACAAGGACGACGTGCCGTTTGCCACGCGTTGAAACTGGACTCTGGGGATGTCCCCGAACATATTCCCATGGGTATATACACCATTCCGGAAATGTCGAGTGTTGGCCTCAGTGAGCAAGAAGCCATCGACCAGTATGGTGGAGCACTCGTTGGACGAGCCAATTTTCAAGAGATCGCTCGCGGACAAATTTCCGGCATGACCAATGGTCTTTTAAAAATGATTGTTGATACCAACGGGGAAAAACTACTTGGCGTTCATATCGTGGGCGAAGGCGCCACCGAGCTGATTCACATTGGGCAAATGGGGCTCCTCCATAACATTCATATTGATCGATTTGTCGAAAACATCTTTAACTTTCCGACTCTTGCCGAAACCTACCGCGTGGCCGCGCTCGACATCGCCAAACAACGAAAGAAATAAACAGGCTTTGAAGTGAGAGACCTGCACTAGGCATGCTGAGGTTTGGTGGAGTTGGACTAATCTCCTGACCAAATCACCTACGATTCTGTGATCCAACTCAAGAAAAGCAGGAAAGCCTGCAAGCGATGGTTGGACGGTAGAGCGAAGGCCTAAAACCCATATCTGAGTTCAAGCAAATGAAGATCAACCCCACGATTTCTTTTTACGATATAGCGTTGCATCAGAATAATGTTGAAATCTCCAGCCTAGGGAAATGTGTTGCGGGAAATGATATCTCAGAGCACCATGCGCAAGAAATTGCACCTTACCACCAAAATCTTGCAAGCCGAATGTATCATCACTAACAACAACGCCCCCTGCTCCCATTTCCAATGTGAGATTCCAATCCACATTGGTAAAAGCCAAACCTGGGCCAAAGGTCGCGATGAGCCCTTCATCTCCCGCAGCTCTGATGACGCCAGCAGAGGTGTACCAAAAATACCGGCCTTCCAGACCCCATAGTGTGTCCCATTTCCCCTGTGAGTTCAACTGGTCGCTGCAACACATGCCTGAAATTTCTCTGCTGGTGTTTCGTATTCTAAAGTTTTCCTCGGGCGTTCGTTCAACTGCCGAGCGACTGTATTGAGCTGCGCTTGCGTATACCTCGATAAATCGGTTCCTTTTGGAAAGTACTGTCTGAGCAGCCGGTTCGTATTCTCATTTGAGCCACGCTGCCATGGGCTCTTTGGGTCACAAAAGTATACCGCAATATCGGTCGCGA
>JAJDBS010000102.1 GCA_029261235.1 Nitrospirales bacterium | reverse complement strand
AGATTTTTTAGACCAAGGCGAAGGCAAAGAAGAAGACAAGATTGCCGCTTGGAATTTGTTTCAACAAGCGTATGAGCTCCAAATGAAAGGGCAATTGGAAGAAGCCGTTGAAGTCTATAAGCAATCCATCGACACGCACCCGACGGCAGAAGCCTATACCTTCTTAGGTTGGACCTACAGTTTTATGGGACAACTGAATGAAGCCATTGAAGAATGCCATCACGCCATTCAAGAGGACCCTGATTTTGGAAATCCCTATAACGACATCGGCGTCTACCTGATCGAACTGAATCAATTAGAAGAGGCCATTCCCTGGCTAGAAAAAGCCATGAATGCCAAGCGCTACGAAAACCCCAACTTCCCTCACATGAATCTTGGTCGAGTGTACGAGCGACAAGGAGAATGGGACCAAGCGGTTGAGTCCTACAAAAAATCTTTGGCCCTCAATCCTGAATATAAGGCAGCCAAACAAGCACTCATGCGCATTCTCACATTAATGAATTAAGGGCACCCTTAAAAACCCTAACTTCAAAAGCCATACCCAATGTTTCAAGTAAGTTGTTGGCCAAAATTTCATGTAACCTTAGGTTTTTATGGGTGCACTTAATCCTCTTATAAAAGGCTCTATTCATATGGACGAAACAAAAACCATTCTTGTGGCCGTCAGTGATATTTTTTTCTACACCAAAATTCGTGATGCATTTAAGCCGGCAGGCTATAAGCTTGAGCGACTTCGCAATTCCGAGGATTGGCAGGAAAAAGCCCTTCAAAGTCAGCCCGTAGGTGTGATCGCCAATATGAATGACGACCGATTGAATACTCCCGACATCTTGAAAGCCCTCAAAGCCTCGCCCCAAACCCAATCCCTTCCCATCTTGGCCTTTGCCAATCATGAAGAAGTTGGGTCGTGGAAGTTGGCAAAGGAACTTGGGATTGAAAAAGTCGTCTCCCGCAATGAGTTCTCGGCACGCACACTGGCATTATTTGAAGAAATCACATCGTCGCCCGCATCATGAATACCCTACCTCTTCACGAACAACATCAGGCCCTAGGAGCCACCTTTCAATCTTATGGAGATTGGGAAATTCCGACTCACTACGGGAACCCTCAATCCGAATATGAAGCTCTGCACAGTAGCGCTGGCCTCGCAGACTTATCATCTCGAGGAAGCGTCATTGTCAGAGGCGATGATCGGATAACCTGGCTACAAAGTATCATCAGTCAGGACATTTTGCCCCTCCAACCCGGACAAGGCCGATACTCGGCATTCATGGATCATAAAGGGAAAATGTTGTCCTACTTTCGAGTGTTGATTCGTCCCGAAGAAGTCGTCATTGAAGATGTTGGTGAAGTTGGTGAACAAACGTTTTCCGCTCTTCGTAAATTTCTGCTCTATGGCACAAAAGCTAAAATGACCAAAAGCATTGAGAGCCAGGGCATCCTTCTCCTCAGTGGACCCAAGGCGGCAGGCATTCTGAAAACAGCATTGGGGTTAGATGTAGAGAATTTGTCTTCTCTCCAATCACTTGATTTTTCTTTTGAAGGGACAAACGGATTTGTGACTCGGACTGAAGAAACGGGGATGCCCGACTTCGAACTCTTCGTCCCTCTTGAAGGACTGGCTTCTGTATGGACACATCTCATGAAAGCAGGAGAGCCTGAAGGCATCAAACCAGTTGGAAAAGCCACACTCGAAACGACACGAATCGAAGCTGGATTAACTCGATTAGGTCCAGACATCAATGACCGAATTGTCCCTCCCGAAGCTAATCTGGAAGGTATCGCCTTCAGTCTGTCAAAAGGATGTTACCCTGGGCAGGAAGTGGTCGCGAGGATGGATACGTATGGATCAGTCAAACGAAGGCTGGTTGGGCTAGTGATAGAAGGAAACGAGAAAGACCTTCCAGAGGCGGGAGCCAAACTATTTTCCGGGACACGAGAAGTCGGATGGGTGTCGAGTGCTACTTTCTCTCCCTTACTCCAAAAACCCATTGCCTTAGGATTTCCGTTACGAGATTTCACCAAACCGGACACCGACTTGGAAGTTGAGACACTGAATCAACGATTTCCTGCTCGTGTCACGTCCCTACCATTCACAGCATAATCCTCGTTGAGCTGGACCATTGGAGTTTACTTCGTTCACGTCAGCCTAAAAACTTCTCTTTGCTCTCCGCTTTCACCTCACATTTGACTCTTTTGGTTTTACAATAGAAATCTTAGTGACATTCTCGAACACGAATCTCAAGAATCACGGCCAGGTTTCCCACTATTATCGTCAAGATTCTTAGCCACCGGTGATTACCAAGACAAGGTTGAGTGGATCACCCAGGAATGTACCCCTGATGAACCGATGGTTGATCAACAAGAACTTCTGATTCGGATTTCCTCACTTGAGGAGGAGATCAAATCACTCAAGACCTTTGTGGAGCAGTTAAAAGCTCGGTAAGGTAGGTCCCCTTTCCCACACCCCCTGACTCGTTGGGCTTTCTCTTATTACCCTTCGACTTATTTTTCAGCGCCCGTCACTACATAGTATATTTGATCCACCGTGAATTGCTTACCCCCACCATTCCTTTGGTGATCTTCTTGAAAAACTAGGGATAGCCCGATTCCCTGCGAAACGTTTTTCTTAATACATTCCTTTCTCCAACCCATTGCCTAGGCTATTGACATATATGCTGACAACTATAGGCCTAGTGGGGACTACAGGGCGGGGATTTTTTTCTCTCTCATAACTCATCACAAGGAGGTGTGGTATGCGATTTTTTAAATTGATTTTCTCCTTTGCATCTCTCTTTGCTTTTTTGATGTTTTCTGCCCACGCATGGGCTATTCCCGTCACATGGACCCTTCAGAACGTCACATTTGATGACGGAGGTACGGCAGTCGGATCGTTTGTGTTTGATGCGGACTTGGAGATGTTTGGCGTTCGGAATAATAGCATCAGTAAGATTAATGTCACCACAACTGACAGTGCTGGAAATAAAGTCGCTTCCTATAAGGACCTTATTCAAACATTTGCAATTCCAGGAAGTTCTTTTGGTCCTTCCATAAAGAGCAAAAGCGAGCTAGTCCTGCTAGTGTCCAACGGCTCAATTGCAGACCTCACCGGGGAAAACGCCTTTCTCCTGGGATTCGGATTGGGCTTGACCAATACGGCGACCTTCAACAACGTAGGCTTCTTTAGTGTTGAGGGTGCCTGTAGTACGCCGACGTGTGATACGGTCAATGTGCAGAGGAATGTAACAGGTGGATCTTTAACAGGTGCACCTATCCCGGAACCCTCGACCATGTTGTTGTTGGGGAGTGGATTGGTTGGCTTAGCAGCTTGTCGATGGAAGAAAAGAGTATTACCTTAGAATTTCCGTTGCGAGCTTGCACCAAACCGGGCACCGATTTGGAAGTTGGCACACTGAATCAGCGATTTCCCGCTCGTGTCTCGTCCTTGCCATTCACAACATAGTCATCCTGAGGCAGGACTGTTGGCGGACACCCTGTGCACGCCAACCTACAAAAGAATGTCACCCTTCTATTTTCTCTCCGTCTTCGCCTCACATCTGACACTTGGGGCACGACCACAATTCATCCCTTACACCATCCAGCACTCATGCAAATTCAGCTCTCAGCTCCCAAAGGTTCGCAGGCAGACCAGAAGACGAGGGGACAGATTCCCAGCCATGGAAAAATCGATCGATCCTCGGCACAACCGAGAGCCCTCATAATTTCTGTCACATTACCCTCATAAGTCTTCCTTATCGACATCACCGGCTACTTCGCCTGCTTGCACCCCAGGACCACACCGGTTATTTCGTGCAAACTGCCTGATGGCTCCAATGTATTCCCTGTTTGTTTTTTGAACGAACACTCTTTCTGGTCTTCTCCCTATCTGCAAACACCCCAACACATCACATTCCTTGGCTCCAGCCTGGTTCACAGAATCCAAAACTGCCAAGCTACACAGCCTAAATCCTTTCACTTAAGACCTCGATAATCTCAGCCGATAAAATTACTGGAGGAAAAATGTTTCGCACAACACTACACTCAATTCCCATCCATAAGAAAATTCTCAGATTAATCCTTGACGGTCATCCTTCTGCCCTTCTTTTGGCATCACTATTGTGTTGCGGGCTCATATTGGTATCTGGTCTTGGAAATATCCCGCTTGCCTACTCTGCTCAAGATCAGAAAAAGCCGGCGAAACCTAAAGCTACTGAAAAAGCTCTGCAACTCACCAAGAAAAAAGACTCGTCCAAGTTCGTGGATGCCCCCGTGGTTTTTTCTTCTTTGGCCACACTTCGTGGCTTGAAACACGTAGGAATACGTGTTTATCACAACGAAGGTTCAATTCGTGAACTCATTGCACAAAAAGCCAGAACAAAAATAGGTAAAACGGGGCTCCATGTACTCAATAAAAAAGAGATTGACAGCAGGAGCGATTGGCCCATGTTGAATTTTTCTATTAATAAAATGGCAGGAGGAAATGATGGATGTGTCAGTTTGAGCATTTACCTCTCGTTGACTCAAGTGGTCCAGCTTCAGCGCAATCCAAACATCGTCTTTCAAGCCGGGACATGGGGGAGTGGTAAATCCCAAATGACAACTCGCTCCCAAGACCAATCTAACCTGTTACACATGGCCCAGACAGAAATCAACAACTTCATCAACGCCTACCTTGAGGCCAATATCAAATAACTCATCTTCACATCTGCTTAATCATTCACGGCTCATTGATTCACATCATCACAACGCTCTTCCGTCTTTCCAGTTAGGAAGATGGATGGGCCTGAATGCAACTCAAAGCGATCGACTAGATCAATACAAGATTTCACCAAGTGGCGGAAGAAAAAGGTCAACTACTAAGTAGTTGGATCTGAAATGACTCGATTGGCGCTAGATAGCAATGATCGGATTGTACTTCCCGAAGCCAAACTCGAAGGAATCGCCTTCATCTGGACAAAGATACGTTATCACGGACAAGCAGAGGTCGAAAGGATGGACATGTACGGATCAGTCAAACAGAGGCTGGTTGGCTTAATGGTCGAAGGAACAGAAGAGAATGGTCCTGAGGTTGGTGCGAAAATTTTTCAGGTTCACGACAGGTAAGATCAGGCTCAAGTTCGAATTTCTCACCACTCCTGCAAAAAACCATTGCCTTAGGGTTTCCAATACGAGATTTCACCGCACCAGATACTCAACTAGAGGTAGAAACCCAAGGCAAAAAGTTTTCCGCGTTTGTCAGCGTCCTGCCTTTTACTAAACCTCAATAGGCTTCTAAGGATCAAGCAGGAAGCTGAGTTCCTAGATTTTCCTTTAGGAAGTTTTTTCAGGATGCCGGCCTTGAGAAATCTTATCGGCAATGGCCAAGACTGGTTCCCGCTCTTCCTCATTCAGCGCTAAGAGAATATGGGCTTCGTCGCCATGCATAAGCCGTAGACTCAAAAACATATCCTGGGTCTTATTTTCTTTATTGTCCCAGGTCCCATCAATTAACTGGATTTTGTCCAGATCACAGCAAGAAAACACATCAT
>JAJDBS010000101.1 GCA_029261235.1 Nitrospirales bacterium | reverse complement strand
AATTGGCCTCCGGGAGTGGCTGGGACAGTTTTATCTGGTGGCTATCTATGAGACAGCTTTGAGTGCGGCCGAGGTGGCTCAGAACTTTCTGGTCGGGCCTAATGGTTCTTCAGGGGTTGGAGCAGCGCCTATCGCCTTGGATGATGTGATCATCACACCAAAGGATATCCAGGTGGTCGATGTCGACGTGCTGGGCAATGATAATGCCAATGGGCAAATAATTGATAGCACCACGGTGGTCGCGACCAATCCCGTCCACGGCACGGCCACGGTAAACCCAACGACTGGCACCATTACCTACAGCCCTGATGCTGGCTATGCGGGCCCTGATAGCTTCACCTATACCGTCGACGATCTCGAGGGCGATCCTTCCAATGCAGCTTCCGTCAGGGTCACCGTTGCTGCCTCCGTCGCCCCCATCGCTCATGATGACGTGATCGTCACGCCAAAGGATACCTCCGCAATTGATGTCAACGTGTTGAGCAATGATGATCTCAATGGGCAAACAATTGATAGCACCACGGTTCTCGTGACCAATCCAGCCCAAGGCACGGCTACGGTGAATCCAACGACTGGCGTCATTACCTACACTCCCGTTGCTGGTTATGCGGGTCCTGATAGCTTTACCTATACCGTCGACGACCTCGAAGGGGATCCTTCCAATACGGCTACGGTCAGGGTCACTGTCACCGACCCAGCCGATCCCCCCATTGCCGTGGCGGATGTGATCGTCACGCCTCAGGATATTCCCGTGATCGACGTCAACGTGCTGAGCAATGATGATCTCAATGGGCAAACAATTGATAGCACCACGGTTGTGCCGTCGGTCCCGACCAACGGTGGCGTCGCGGTGGCCAATCCGACTACAGGTACCATTACCTACACGCCCCCAGTAGGCTACACGGGCCCTGACAGCTTCACCTACACCGTCCAGGACACCGCGGGCGATCTCTCCAATGCTGCCACCGTGAGCGTCGCTGTGACTGATCCTGGCGTGCCTGTCGTGACTGATGATACGGCACAAACTTCGGTGAATACGGCGATCGTCATCAAGGCATTGTTCAATGATGATGCCAATGGCCAGACGATTGATGTCACGACGGTCGTGCCAACGGTCCCAACCAATGGTGGCACTGCTTTCGTCAACACCACGACGGGCACTATTACCTACACGCCCTCTGTTGGCTACACGGGCCCTGACAGCTTCACGTATACCGTTGAGGACACTGAAGGGGATCTCTCCAATGTGGCCACCGTCAGCGTCACTGTGTCGACCAGCACCGCTCCCGTTATCGACGTCTGGTACTCACCAAATCAGGAGTTTGGACAGGTTGGTCAGCCTCAAGAATGGATTAATATTCTTGGCAATGTGTCGGATCCAGGTGGTCTTGGAATTACCTCGCTGACCTATTCCCTAAACGGCGGAACGGCCATTCCTCTGACTCTAGGCCCCGATGTCCTTCGCCTTCAAAATACAGGCGATTTCAACGCCGATATTAACGTCGCAGCTCTCCTCTCTGGGATTAATACTGTCGAGTTGGTGGCCGTGGATGCGGGCTTCGAAACAACCACGACGACCGTCATGGTCAACTACACATCTGGAGCCGTGTGGCCTTTACCTTACTCGATTGATTGGACGGCTGTGACGACCCCACAGGACATTCAGGATTTTGCTCAGGTTGTTGACGGAAAATGGATCGTCGATGCGGTCGAAGGAGATTCGGTTCGCCCTGACGAGCCGGGCTACGATCGTCTCCTCGCCATTGGGGATATGTCCTCATGGGACAACTATGAAGTCGAAACACGGGTGACTCTCACGAATATCCTGTCCACTGCGAGCGCCGCGATTGGGTTTGTCCACGGTTGGACAGGCCACACTCCCACGGTCCTCAGCGGGCAACCCTTCGCAGGTGTTCCGGTGGGGGCACTTGCCTGGTATCGGGTGACGAGTACAAATCCTGACCGACTTGAGATCTCCGATTTTATTAACGATACCGAAATTCGTCGCAAGGTGGATGGTAGTGAATTTTCGCTCGTTCCAGGCAAGACGTATCGCTTCCGCTCCCGCGCACAATCGCTTATCAGCGGCGGAGTTCTGTACACATTGAAAGCTTGGGAAGATGGTCAACCCGAGAGTACGGGCGCTTTGATTCAAACACTGAATGCCTCTCCCAAGCCGGTTGGGTCTCTTATGCTCGTGACGCACTTCGCTGACGTCACGTTTGGACCGACTACCGTCATCCCGATTGGGGCTACCCCGGCCGCTTTTGATGATTCAACGGGAACGGTGATTGACACACCCGTGCTCATTGATGTGCTTAGCAATGATGACGCCAATGGGCAGATCCTCAACCTTGCGTCGGTGATTGTGACAGGTGGTCCAACCGATGGCTCTACCTCCGTGAATCCGACGACGGGAGTCATCGAATATACCCCGGAGGTGGATTTTATCGGCACTGACACCTTCACCTATACCGTGAACGATACAGAGGGCGACATATCGACCGAGGCGACGGTGACGGTGACAGTCGGCACTCCTATTAAATCCGATGAGTTCAACGGTGGAACACTCAACCCCTTCTGGACGTTCTTTGATCCCTTGGCCGGCGCGCCACCCACGTCAGATGATTCGTCGTTTACCCTCAACGGGAGTGAGCTGGAAATCGTGGTTCCTGGTGGCAGCGACCATGATCTCTTCCCAGGCCACATGAACGCGCCACGGCTCTTGCAGCCTGCGATTAATACCGATTTTGATATCGAAGCAAAGTTTGACTCAATTCCCAATGCGGCCGTCCAACTTCAGGGGCTCGTGGTGCAAGAGACCGATCAGACGCTGCTTCGGTTCGATGTCTACCATAACGGAACGGGTCTCAATATTTTTGCCTCGACAATCACCAATGGAGGTAGCTCCTCTGTAAAGATCGACCAAGAGGTGACGCTGACTGCCCCGATCTACCTTCGCATCACCCGGATAGGAGATTTGTGGACTCTGGACTATTCGGAGGACGGACAAAACTGGATCATCGCTACCTCGTTCACGGATAGCCTGATCGTAAATCAAGTGGGGACCCACGCCGGCAACCAAAGCGAAACTCCAGGCCAGGAACCAGCCTTTACGTCAACGGTTGATTACTTCAGGAGTACACTTGGTGTAGCCCCCCTCGCCATGGCGGATCTGATCGTCATGCCGAAAGATACCCAGGTGGTCGATTTCAACGTGCTGGGGAATGACAATCCTAATGGTCAGACGATTGACGTGACCACCGTCGTTCCGACGGTCCCGACCAACGGCACCGCGGTCGCCAACCCGACAATCGGCACCATCACGTACACGCCCAATCCAGGCTACGCCGGCCCTGACAGCTTCACCTATACCGTCCAAGACACTGCGGGCGATCCCTCCAATGCCGCCCTCGTCACGATCGCTGTCACTGACCCGGCTCTGGCGCCCCTTGCCGTGTTCGATCTAATCAGCACGCCGCTGGATACTCAGGTTGTGGATTTCGATGTCCTGGGCAATGACGACCTCAACGGCCAAACATTGGCTGTCGCCACCGTTGTCGCTACTGATCCGCTTCACGGCACGTCGATCGTGAATGTAACTACTGGCACCATCACCTACTCACCGGATGCCGGCTATACGGGCCCTGACAGCTTCACCTATACCGTCCAGGATACCGAGGGGGATACTTCTAATATTGCGCCCGTCATTGTCACCGTCACTGACCCCGCCGATCCCCCCGTCGCTGTAGCGGATGTAATCAGCACCCCGCAGGATAGTCCCGCGACCGATGTCGACGTGCTGAGCAATGATATCCTCAATGGCCAGACGATAGATGTCACCACCGTCGTCGCGAGCAATCCGCCCCATGGGACGGCGAGTGTGAATGCGACGACCGGCACTATCACCTACACGCCCGATGCTGGTTATGCGGGTCCCGACAGCTTCACCTATACCGTTGACGACACCGAGGCCGATACCTCCAACGCTGCTCCCGTCGCGGTTACCGTCACCAACCCCGACGATCCAGCGATTGCCGTAGCGGATGTGATCAGTACTCCGCAGGATGTTCCCGCGACCGATGTCGACGTGCTGAGTAATGACATCCTCAATGGCCAAACGCTTGATATCACGACCGTCGTGGCCACCGATCCACCCAACGGAACGGCCACCGTGAACCAGGCGACTGGCCTCATTACCTACACGCCCGTTGCCGGTTATATGGGACTCGATAGCTTCACCTATACCGTCCAGGACACCGAGGAGGATACCTCCAATGCCGCTCTCGTCACGGTCAATGTGACCGATCCTAGTGCGCCCATCGCCGTGGCAGATGTAATCATCACGCCTCAAGATATCGCCGCAACTGATGTCGACGTGCTGGATAATGACACTCTTAATGGCCAGACGCTTGATGTCACCACCGTCGTCGTTACTGATCCCCCCCACGGCACGACGAGTGCGAATGGGGTCACTGGCACGGTCACTTACACCCCTGATGCGGGCTATACAGGCCCAGACAGTTTCACCTATACCGTCGAGGATCTTGATGGCGATCTCTCCAATGTTGCCACCGTCGCGGTAAGTGTCCCCGATTCCACTGTTGCTCCCATCGCCGTGGCGGATGTGATCCTTACGGCGCAGGATGTCCCTGTCATCGATGTCGACGTGCTGGGTAATGACACCCCTAATGGCCAGACGATTGACGTGACCACTGTAGTGCCGACGGTCCCAACCAACGGCGGGGCTGTCGTCGCCAACCCTGTGACGGGCACCATCACCTACACGCCCCCTGCTGGCTACATGGGTGCTGACAGCTTCACCTATACCGTGCAAGACACCGAAGGCGATACCTCCGAGGCCGCACTCGTCACGGTCGTGATGGCAAGTCCAGCACGGGTGACAGCGGGATTGGTCGCCTTGTATGAGTTTGACGAGGGTACAGGGACGACGGTAGCAGATACGTCGAACGTGGGCACGCCGTTGGACCTGACCATTGCCGACCTTGGTAATGTGACATGGTTACCAGGGGCGGGTGCGTTGCGCGTCGATACGGAGACAATCGTGAGTTCGGGAGGGCCAGCGACGAAGGTGCACAATGCGTTGACAGTCAGCAATGCGCTGACGATGGAGGCCTGGATTGATCCGGCCAATCTTACGCAAAACGGCCCGGCCCGGATTGTGAGCTTGTCGTCGTCATCCAGCTTACGCAATCTAACCTTGGGTCAGGGGGTGTCTGGCGGTACGAGTGATCGCCTGGAAATGCGCTTGCGGACGAACACCACCACAACGAATGGCACGCCTGTCGTGGCGACGGCGGTGGGCTCTTTTGCCAATGCCCTGCAGCATGTGGTGTATACACGGGATGCGGCGGGTACGGTGACTTTCTACATCGATAGCGTGCCGGTGACCTCGGCCACGGTGGGTGGCGATCTTAGCGCCTGGGATTCGTTGATGCCCTTGGTGTTGGCCAATGAGGTGAATTCATCGACTGGACTCCGAGAGTGGCTGGGGGAATTTCATTTGGTGGCCATTTACGAAACGGCGTTGAGTGCTCTACAGGTCACGCAGAACTTTACTGCTGGCCCCAATGTCGCGGCCGGTGCTCCTATCGCCTTGGCAGATGTGATCGTCACGTCCCAGAATAATGTTGCGACCGATGTCGACGTGTTGAGTAATGACACACCCAACAGCCAGACGCTTGATGTCACCACCGTTGCGCCCACCGATCCGCTCAACGGCACGACCAGTGTGAATGCGACCACCGGTACCATTACCTACACCCCCGCTGCCGGTTATATAGGACTCGATAGCTTCACCTATACCGTCCAGGATACCGAAGGCGATCTCTCTAATGCTGCCCTCGTCACGGTTACTGTTACGGATCCCCGTGCCCCAATCGCCGTGGATGATGTCTTTGCCACGCCTCGGGATATTCAGGTCGTCGGCTTCGATGTGCTGGGAAATGACAACGCTAATGGTCAGACGATTGCCACCACAACAGTCGCCGCCTCCGATCCGCCCAATGGCACGACGAGCGTGAATTCGACCACTGGCACTATTACCTACACCCCCGATGTGGGTTATTTCGGCCCTGATAGTTTCACCTATACCGTTCAGGACACCGAGGGTGATACCTCCACTGCCGGCACAGTCATGGTTACCGTCACCGACCCCGGTTCTCCAATCGCGGTCCCAGATGTGATTATCACATCGCTGGATACTGCTGCGTCGGATGTCGACGTGCTCAGTAATGACGACCCCAATGGCCAGACGATTGCTGCCACCACCGTCGTGGCTACCGATCCACTCAATGGCACGGCCACTGTGAATGCGTTGACCGGCACCATCACCTACACTCCCGATGCTGGGTATACGGGCCCCGACAGCTTCACCTATACCGTCAAGGATACCGAGGGCGGGACCTCAAATGCTGCCCTTGTCACGGTCACGGTCACCAATCCCGCGGCGGTTCCCCTCGCCGTGGCGGATGGGATTATCACACCGTTAGATACCCCTGCGACCGATGTCGACGTGCTCAGTAATGACGACCCCAACGGCCAGACGATTGTTAACACCACCGTCGTGGCCACCGATCCACCTAATGGCACGGCCACGGTGAATGCGTTGACCGGCACCATTACCTACACCCCCGATGCGGGTTATACGGGCCCCGATAACTTTACCTATACCGTTGACGACTCCGAGGGCGATACCTCCACCGCCGGCACGGTCACGGTCACCGTCACCGTCCCTGGTGCCCCAATCGCTTTGGCAGATGTGATCAGCACGCCGCAAGATCTCCCGAGCGTCGATTTCGATGTGTTGGGTAATGACGACCCTGATGGTCAGACGATTGCAATCACGACCGTGGTTGCCACAGATCCTCCCAACGGGACCACGAGTGTGAATGCGACCACCGGCACCATTACTTACACCCCCGCTGCCTTCTATATAGGTCCCGATAGCTTCACCTATACCGTCCAGGACATCGAGGGGGATACCTCCAATGCTGCCCTCGTTACCGTCACCGTCACCGACCCCAGTGCCTCCATCGCTGTGGCTGATGGGCTGGTCACGCCGCAGGATATACAGGTAGTGGATTTCAATGTACTGGGTAATGACATTGCCAATGGCCAGACGATTGACGTGACTACCGTCGTACCGACGGTCCCGATAAACGGCACCGCGGTCGCCAACTCAACGACTGGCACAATCACCTACACGCCCAATCCAGGATACGCGGGTCCCGACAGCTTTACCTATACCGTTCAGGATACCCATGGCGATACCTCCAATGCTGCCCCGGTCACCGTTACCGTCACCGATCCTGGTATCCCCATCTCCGTCAATGATGTAATCATCACGCCAAAGGATACGCAGGTAGTCGATTTCAATGTACTGGGTAATGACAACGCCAATGGCCAGATTGTCGATACCAGCACCGTGGTCGCCACTAATCCACTGAATGGCACCACGAGTGTGAATGGGGCCACTGGCACCATCACTTACACGCCCGCTTCTGGTTTTTCGGGCCCTGACAGTTTCACCTATACCGTTCAGGACACCGAGGGTGATACCTCGACCATCGGCACAGTCATGGTCACGGTCACCAACCCTGATGCCTCCCCTCTGGCGATTGCGGATGCGATCAGCACTCCGCAGGATACGCCTGTGACCAATGTCGATGTACTGGCAAATGATCTCGCCAATGGACAGGTCATGGATGCGGCCACCGTCGTGGCCTCCAATCCGCCCAACGGCACGGCCACTGTGAATGCGACGACTGGTACCATTACGTACACTCCGGATGCAGGTTATACGGGTCCAGACAGCTTCACCTATACCGTTCAAGACACAGAGGGAGACACCTCCAATGCCGCTCCTGTCACGGTGGCTGTGACGACAACGCCGCGAGTGACCGCGGGCTTAGTGGCCTTGTACGAGTTTAACGAGGGCGCGGGCCAATTCGTGACAGATACCTCTGGCGTGGGCACGCCGCTGGACTTGACCATTGCCAACGTCGGCAATGTGACTTGGCTCCCAGGTTCAGGGGCGCTCCGCGTGGATACGGAGACCATCATTGATTCTCTGGGTGCGGCCACGAAGGTGCATACGGCGGTTGCCACGGGCCCAACGCCGACCAATGCGATCACGCTGGAAGCCTGGATCGACCCGGCTAATTTGACGCAAGATGGCCCGGCGCGGATTGTAAGTTTGTCGTCGTCATCCAGCTTGCGCAATTTGACATTGGGGCAGGGGGTGTTTGGCGGTACGAGTGATCGCCTGGAAGTGCGCTTACGGACGACCACGACTTCGACGGGCGGTACACCAGGTGTCCCGAGCATGGCGGGTTCGTTTGCCAATGCCTTACAGCACGTGGTCTACACGCGGGATGCCACAGGCAATGTGGTTATTTACATCGATAATGCGGTTGCCGGCACGGCGACCGTGGCTGGGGACCTCAGCACCTGGGATCCCTCGATGCCTTTGGTATTAGCGAATGAAGTGAATTCCGCGACTGGCCTCCGAGAATGGTTGGGAGAATTCCATTTGGTGGCCATCTACGGGACGGCGTTGAGTGCGGCCGAGGTGGACCAGAACTTTACCGCTGGCCCCAACGCAAAGGCCGGGGCCCCCATTGCCTTGGCGGATGTGATTGTCACGTCCCAGGATATTCCTGCGACGGCTGTGAACGTGTTGAGCAATGATGATCCGAATGGCCAGACCCTTGCTGTCACTACCGTTGCCATTACCGATCCGCCGAATGGCACCACCACCGTGAATGCGACGACCGGTACCATAACTTATACCCCCGATCCGGGCTATACGGGCCCTGACAGCTTCACCTATACGGTCGATGATCTTGATGGAGATACCTCAAACGCCGCGCTTGTCACCGTCACCGTTACCGACCCCGCCGCTCCGATTGCTGTGGCGGATACGTTCAACACCCCTCAGGACACCCCGGCAGCCGCTGTCGACGTGCTTAGCAATGATGATCCGAATGGCCAGACGCTTGATGTCACCACAGTCGTGGCCACCGATCCGCTCAATGGCACGACCAGTGTGAATGCGACGACCGGCACCATTACCTACACCCCCGATGCGGGCTATACGGGCATCGACAGCTTTACCTATACCGTCAAGGACCTTGAAAGGGATCTTTCCAATGCGGCCCCGATTACGGTCACGGTCGCCGACCTCGCGGATCCCCCTATTGCTGTGGATGATGTCATTGTCACGCCCCAGGATATCCCCGCGGCTAGTGTCGATGTTTTGGGGAATGACGACACCAACGGCCAGACGATTGTTGTCGCTACCGTGGTCGCCAGCGATCCGCCGAACGGCACGGCTACGGTGAATACGACGACCGGCACCATTACGTACACTCCCGATGCGCTCTATATCGGCCCTGATAGTTTTACCTATACCGTCCAAGATACTCAGGGCGATCTCTCTAATGCCGCCACGGTTGCGGTCACCATCACCGATCCCGCGGCCCCCATCACCGTGGCGGATGTAATTGGCACACTCCAGAATATCCCCGCGAGCGCTGTTGACGTGTTGAGCAACGACGACGCCAACGGCCAGACGATTGCTGTGGCCACCGTGGTCGCCACCAATCCGCCTCATGGCACGGCTACGGTGAATGGGACGACCGGCACTATTACGTACGATCCCGATGCGGGCTATATTGGTCCTGACAGCTTCGCCTATACCGTTCAGGATACTCAGGGCAATCTCTCTAATGCCGCCACGGTCACGGTCACTGTCTCCGATCCCGCTGACCCTCCTATCGCCGTCAATGATGACATTGTTACGCCGCAGGATATTCCCGCGTCTGCTGTCGATGTCCTAGGCAATGACAACACCAATGGCCAGACCCTTGTTGTTTCCACTCTGGTCGCCAGTGATCCGCCCCACGGCACGGCCACGGTGAATACGACGATTGGCACTATTACGTACAGTCCCGATGCCGGCTATATCGGACTGGATAGCTTCACCTATGCTGTCCAAGACACTCAAGGCGATCTTTCCAATTCGGCTACGGTCACGGTCACGGTTGCCGACCCTGCCGCTGCACCCATAGCCGTGGCGGATGCGATCAGCACACCGCAGGATATTCAGGTGGTTGATTTCGATGTACTGGGTAATGACAACACCAATGGCCAGACACTTGCTGCTACCACTGTGGTTGCCACCAATCCACCTCACGGCACGACCACGGTGAATGGGACGACTGGCACTATTACGTACGATCCCGATGCCGGCTATATCGGCTTGGATAGCTTCGCCTATACGGTCCAAGACACTCAAGGCGATCTCTCTAATTCCGCCCTTGTTTCAATTACCGTCACCGACCCCGCCGCCCCTATCACTGCGGCGGATGTGATCAGCACCCCACAGGATACCCCCGTGGCCGCTGTCGATGTATTGGGCAATGATCTTGTCAATGGCCAGACGATTGCTGTCACCACCGTGGTCGCCACTAATCCGCCCCACGGCACGGCCACAGTAAATGCGACGACTGGCACTATTACCTACATCCCCGATGCGCTCTATATCGGCCCTGACAGCTTTACCTATACCGTCCAGGATATTGAAGGGGATCTCTCGAATGTAGCCACCGTCACCGTCACCGTTACCGACCCGCGTGCCCCCATTGCGATCGATGATGTGATCCTCACGCCACAGGATTTCCCCGCGAACGCTGTCGATGTGTTAGGCAATGACACTCGCAATGGCCAAACTATTGACGTCACCACGGTCGTTGATACCGACCCGCTTAACGGTACGGTCACAGTGAATGCGACCACCGGCACTATCACGTACAGTCCAAATGCAGGCTATATTGGCCCTGATAGTTTCACCTATACCGTTGACGACACTGAGGGCGATACCTCCAATGTTGCCACGGTCACGGTCACGGTTACCGATCCAGGCGCTCCCATAGCTGTGGCGGATGTGATTGTCACGCCGGTGGATACGCCTGCGACGGATGTCGATGTGTTGGGGAATGACAACGCTAATGGCCAAATGATTGATGCGACGACCGTCGTAGCCACCGATCCGCTCAACGGGACGACGACGGTGAATGCGACCACCGGCACTATCACGTACAGTCCAAATGCAGGCTATATTGGCCCTGATAGTTTCACCTATACCGTTGACGACACCGAGGGTGCTACCTCCAATGTTGCCACGGTCACGGTCACGGTCACCGATCCTACAGCCGCTGTCATTGCCGTGGCGGATGTGATTGTCACGCCGGTGGATACGCCTGCGACGGATGTCGATGTGTTGGGGAATGACAACGCTAATGGCCAAACGATTGCTGTGACGACCGTCGTGGCGACCGATCCACCTAACGGCACGACGACGGTGAATGCGACCACCGGCACTATCACGTACAGTCCAAATGCAGGCTATATTGGCCCTGATAGTTTCACCTATACCGTTGACGACACCGAGGGCGATACCTCCAATGTTGCCACGGTTACGGTCACGGTCACCGATCCCGGCGCTCCTATAGCCGTGGCAGATGTGATCGTCACGTCAGTGGATACGCCTGCAACAGATGTCGATGTGTTGGGGAATGACAACGCCAATGGTCAAACCATTGATGCGACGACCGTCGTGGCCACCGATCCGCTCAACGGGACGACGAGTGTGAATGCGATCACCGGCAGCATTACTTATACGCCCGATGTGGGCTACATCGGGCCTGACAGTTTTACGTATACCGTTGACGACACCGAGGGTGGTACTTCCAATGTTGCCACGGTCACGGTCACGGTTACCGATCCAGGCGCTCCCATAGCTGTGGCGGATGTGATTGTCACGCCGGTGGATACGCCTGCGACGGATGTCGATGTGTTGGGGAATGA
>JAJDBS010000011.1 GCA_029261235.1 Nitrospirales bacterium | reverse complement strand
CATACAACACCTTCTCATAATAGTAAAAAATAGTTAGAAGAACTCGACCATGAAATCATAGGCTACTATCGATGGCCGGGCAAGACCTTACTGGTTCAGGTGTTGAATGTGCTACCTGCCGTGTTCAAGCATCTCGTTATCGTAATTTTCAGAATGACAAAAGATACCGAAGCAATACACTAACCTAGGCCGCTCACTATTTGGTTGAAAGTGGCACTTGGGCGCATACCCGCTTTCACTTTATCCTGACAGGGGTGATAATACCCCCCGATATCAACAGGTTGACCTTTTCTCGCATTCAGTTCTTCCAGGATCTTCTCAATATTCCCTTCCAGCTCTTTGGCAACTGGAGCAAACTTTGTCTGAAGATCCGAGTCATCATTTTGTGCCGCGAGTTCCTGAGCCCAATACAGCGCCTCATAGACATGGGTGCCAGCATTATCCAACTCACCCAGCACCCGGCCTGGAGATTTTTTGTTTTCCATCAGTTTTCCGGTCGCACGATCCAGTGTCTCCGCAAGAACTTGCGCTTTCTTATTTTTTTTGAATCGGCCTAGATGCGCAAAGGATTCTGACAAAGCTAAGAATTCTCCCAGCGACTCCCAACGTAAATGTCCCTCTTTGACAAACTGCTGCACATGCTTAGGGGCTGATCCTCCCGCTCCGGTTTCAAACAGCCCGCCACCATTAATGAGTGGAACAATGGACAACATTTTTGCGCTAGTACCTAATTCAAAAATCGGGAAAAGGTCCGTGAGATAATCTCGAAGCACATTGCCGGTTGCCGAAATAGTGTCATGCCCGTCTTTCGCGCGTTGAAGAGACAGCTTCATGGCATCCACTGGCGCCAGAATTTGAATATCCAACCCATTCGTATCGTGATCTTTGAGATACCGATTCAGTTTTTCAATGATCTGAGCATCATGGGCCCGATCCTTATTCAACCAGAACACCACTGGCGTGGAAGAGGCGCGCGCGCGATTCACCGCCAATTTCACCCAATCTTGAATTGGAATGTCTTTGACGGTACAGGCACGAAAAATATCACCTTTTGCTACATCAATTTGATGCAAGGCATTTCCTGCACCATCTATGACATTGATACTTCCAGGGCCTGGGGCTTCAAAGGTTTTATCATGTGATCCATATTCTTCCGCTTTTTGAGCCATCAGTCCGACATTTGGCACGCTGCCCATCGTGGACGGGTCAAAGGCGCCATTCTCTCGACAAAAATCCACAACAGCCTGATAGATGCCAGCATAACTCCGATCCGGAATAATGGCTTTCATATCATGCTCCTTGCCATCAGGGCCCCACATTTTCCCTGAGGTCCGAAGTGCGGCAGCCATAGAGGCATCGATGATCACATCACTTGGCACATGCAAGTTGGTGATCCCTTTGTCAGAATCCACCATGGCCATTTCCGGTCCGTTCTTGATGGCTGCTTGAATATCGGCCTTGATTTCTTCTTGTTTCGCAGCAGGCAATTGACCAATCTTCGCATACACATCGCCCAATCCATTATTGACGTTCACCCCGAGCTCATCAAAGGTCTTCTGATGTTTTGTAAAGACATCATCAAAAAACACCGTCACACAATGTCCAAAGATAATGGGATCTGAGACCTTCATCATGGTGGCTTTCATATGCAGGGAAAAGAGCGCACCAGGATTATTTTTGGCATCAACCACTTGTTCGGCAAAAAACTTCCGCAACTCTGCGACACTCATCTTGGTGGCATCAACGACATCTCCTTTGTCGAATGTCACACCATTTTTTAGGACTTTGGTGCTCCCATCCGTACCAACGAACTCAATCCGCCATTTGCCAGACGACTGATCGGTAATCGTGGCAGATTTTTCGTTCCCGAAGAAATCTCCCTTGGACATATGAGCCACATGCGACTTTGAATCCTTGGACCATTTGCCCATACGATGCGGATTATTTTTAGCATATTGCTTGACTGAGGCTGCAGCCCGACGATCTGAATTGCCTTGCCGTAACACTGGATTCACCGCGCTGCCTTTTACCTTATCGAATTTGGCTTTGATAGCCTTTTCTTCGTCGTTTTGTGGATCTTCAGGATAGTCAGGAATCGCATAACCCTGGGATTGCAATTCTTTGACAGCTGCTTGGATTTGAGGAAGTGAGGCACTGATATTCGGGAGTTTGATGACATTAGATTCCGGTGTCATCACAATTTCACCTAGTAGTGCCAGATCATCAGGTTGCTGTTGCTCTGGTTTCAGTTTTTCAGGAAACTGGGCAATAATCCGTCCTGCCAACGATATATCTTTGGTGCCGACGTTCACCCCGGCCGTTTTGGCAAACGATTGGATAATTGGCAAAAACGACCCACTCGCTAATTCCGGCGCTTCATCCACTTTCGTGTAAATAATATCTGGTTCTGGTTTTGCTGACATTTACCCCTCCTATATTAAAAAACGCTAATCAAAAAAGTTGCTACTTGAGGTCGAGCCCTCAATCACTTTGCTCTCGGAAGCCTATCAAATGATTCCAGCCATTCTTCTCTCCCCATTTTTTAGCCCTGTCTGCCTAGTGGCTTCCTCTCGTCATGGATGGTTCTTACTATCCAGGAAGATACTGAAACAACATCATGGCCAAATGGTCCCGTTGGACTGGTTTCAACAGGAAACCCTGGGCGCCACGGTCGCATAGTCGCCTAGCTAAAGTCGGAGTCATCACGCCACTCATCATGATAACCGGCAGCATGGGAGCAAGTTGTCGAATTTCATAAAGAGTGTTCTCTTTATCGCTCAATGTAAGATCAACGTCCAACAAGACAAGAGCCACCTGACCGAGTGCGACTTCACGGATTATGTCCATGCTGGAAGAGGTTGGAGTGACCTCGCAATTCAAGCTGGCGACTAAACTGCACAATGAAAGACGGTCCTCATATTTTTTTTCCGCAACGAGAACTCGCTGCTTCTGTGTTTTCTTGCCTTTCATAATAATTGAGCAGAATGACTATTCATCACATAAATGATTTCACCCTTAGCACTCTTACTTCGACCGGTTGCTTGACTGATTCGACATTTACTACTGACTGACGGTTTGGTGAAATACTAGACCGATCATCTCTGTCCCCTACCTGGCTGGTCGTATGCTTTGATTTAAGGAATGATATTTCACTCTTCAAATTTGCATGGCCTCAATGATTAACTTGCTAAGCTATATCATTGGAAGGCAAGCAACGGAAAATAGATAATTACAAAGTGACATATCGGATTTTCCGATGTATTATGCCCTGCATGGAATGGCTCAACTATCATCATCTCCATTATTTTTGGGTGGTTGCCCGAGAAGGGAGCATTGCAAAGGCTTGTGAGGAACTTCGGTTGTCTCAGCCTACTATCAGTGGCCAGATCCGGGTACTGGAAGACATGCTTGGTGGGAAATTGTTTACTCGTGTGGGTCGAGGCTTGGTTCTCACAGAATTAGGTCAGGTGGTCCTTCGCTATGCAGAAGAGATTTTTGCACTTGGAAAAGAATTGACGGAGGTTGTGCAGGGTAAACAGGTTGGAAGCTCACTCCGCTTATTGGTCGGAGTCACCGATGTCCTTCCAAAATTGGTGGCCTATCGATTACTTGAACCGGCCCTAAGGGGCCCGGATCCAATTCGACTCATATGTATAGAAGGAAAGTTGGATCGGTTATTGGCGGAGTTGGCTGTGCAC
>JAJDBS010000002.1 GCA_029261235.1 Nitrospirales bacterium | reverse complement strand
CTCGATGAAGTCGTCATCACCATTCACGGGGAGCATCAGTATCTCTGGCGAGCCGTGGATCAAGATGGGGATACCATTGATATCTTGGTGCAGCGACGACGCAATAAGAAGGCTGCAGCCCGCTTCTTTCGCCGCTTGATCAAAGGCCAAGAGGGCGAACCCCGTTGGCTCTACACGGATAAACTGAAAAGCTATGACGCCGCTCATCGAGAAGTCATGCCAGACGTGGAGCATATCAATACGGTTTATGCCAACAACCGCAGGGAAGTCTCGCATCAACCCACGCGACAACAAGAATATCACATGCGCGGCTTTTCCTCAGCACAACAGGCTCAACGCTTTCTCACGCTCCATGGACTCACACAGAATCTCTTTCGCCTTGGCCGCCACCTCATGCAGGCGGTCACCTATCGGCTGTGGCGCACACAGTCGTTTCAAGTGTGGAAGACATCGGTGTGTGCATAACAGGAGAAGGGAAACATGTTCCTTTGTGACTACAGGAAGTTAACCTGACAATACCGTGTCTCGGCATCACCCTGTTCCACTGGCTCGGGCTCTGTACTTACCGGCCCGTGGCCCAGTGGACGCACATGCATGACCTCATGGCTGGTGGGCGCTCGGACCTCTGTGGCCATGACACTGATGACGTCGAGGGTCTCGCCATTGGCGGTGAAACACTCGATTTCATAGCCTGCGGGGACCTCACGCGTGGCCTGGTGCACATGCACAATGGTGCCGGTATCACCCGCCACTAACGCATGCGTGGGGACATCGTTGGTCAAAATGATCTGGGAGTGGAGGGGCAGCGTCATGGGTGTGGTTCTACTCGTCGACATGAGCGGTCTGTGAGAAATCCTGTGGGTCTCATTGGTCTGTGAGAAGAGAAGGGAGAATCGTCGGCCCGTGTGCTCATGCCTTCAATCCTGCGTCATCCACCGCTTCGTGGCTCGCTCCGTTCGGTTTCAAGTGCTCAGCCGAGACTGACGACTTCGACATTCAGATTGGTTTTTACCGCATGATCTGAGGAGAGAAAGCGATCAATGGCATCGAGCGTCGTGGCATGAAAATACCGCTCCCCACATTCTTGGCACACCTCAGCGTCCACCTCTTCCACGATGTAGAGCTTCCCGTTCAGCCAATGTTGACGTTTGACTTTTTTGATTGCGGTGTCGCCAGTGCACAGTTCACATGTCATCGATTCACCTCTAGGGCATAGACCGTGATAATAATCAGGTTCGCATCTTCTTTCCATCGACACAGGACATGAATCGACTGGCCATTCCGAGCCGGCCCCTCGAGACGATATCTGGTCCCTCGGATATCCTCGGTCATCGTCTTGTCAACCCGTCCTTTGAGAATGGCGTGTTCAATGTCTTGACGCTCCAATGCATCATCAAGCAATTCTTCTTCGGCATGGGACGAGAGATAATATTCCCGGTCGATAATTTTCTGACGGATTCTCTGCAAGAGCGACATGGTGATGCATGGAGGTCGTGGGCGTCTCGACTGATGGCGTGTTCAGCATAAAAGATTGTGCGCTCGTTCGCAATGGATCACGGCATGCTAGGGGTTCGTCAATACTGCGTAATAAAGCGCTCGCCGCCGTCGGTGACGCGGTTGAGTGTATGCACATAAATGTTGGTCTGCTTGAGCGAGGCATGCCGGAGCATATCCCGGACCGCCGTGGCCGGCGCGCCATTATTCAAGGACATCGTGGCCGCCGTATGTCGCAACGAATGGCCCGTAATCACGGGCTTCTTCAACTGGGCCACTTTCAAGGCCGTACAAATGATGCCTCGTACGGTCCGAGGCGACAGTCGATGCCCCTTGCGCTTGCCCAGCGTCAGAAACAACGGCTCCTCGCCCTTGAGCCTCGGTTGCGAGACCAGATACCGTTCCAACCACACTTGGACTTCCGGCAGGATGACGACAAACTCCGTCCGATCATGCCGGCCTTTGCCCTGCACCCGTAAAATCTGTCCATCAGGGGTCGTTTGATAATCTTCCACATTGGCGCGGACCAACTCAATCTCCCGCATGCCGGTCTTGAGGAGGAGATAGATGATGGTCTTGTTCCGCACCCCCTCCGACGTCGACTCATCCATCGAGGCCAACAGCGTCTCGACTTGCTCCACGGACAACGGCTGCTTGCGAAAGCCCTCTTTCGTCTTGGGCCCCCGCACTTGCTGGGCGGGATTCCAGGCCGTGACCCCTGCGGTCTTCAGCCAGGTCCCAAAGGAGCGGACCACACTCAGATAGAGTTCTTGCGTTTTCACGGCCAACTTCTCGGCTTTGAGGAAATCCCGAAACCCCACGATCAGATCGACCGAATAGGGGATCCCACGACCAGGCCTCAGCCAATAGTCCACAAAACGGGTGAGGGCGGTGGCCGAGAGTCGCTGCGTGTCTTCGACACAGTTGATCCCTTTCTCCTCCACAAACCGATCGACCAAGGGCTGCAGGTCGGCGGCCCGGAGCGGCGTGGGGGTTGGGTCTGGCGTGAGTGAGAAGGATGCGCGGTCGTCATCAGGTAGCGGGTCGAGGACTTCGGGGATCAGCGGCTCCGGATCAGAGACCAAGGAAGGATTTGCTTCAACCTGTTCTAAGGACGGAAATGGCGTCATTTGGGTCCAGTGTACCCCATTTTGCAATAAACTTCAAACCACCGCTAAGGGAAGCCTAGCGGCCGTATCAGTCATTTCGGCACATTTCTGCCTCTTCCTTTTTGCCCTTGAATCCGCTACACTAAATAAGAGGGTGAATACCCAATCGTCAGCAACATCACCTAAGTAGTTGAAACATAACAGAAAATGACAGAACCCCTAGGTAGTGAAGAAGGCCAAGACTCAGAGGACGGCGGCGTCCAGTTCCTGGATGAGCCACCCTCCCTCTGGGATCCCTTGCCCTATTTTATCCTCCTCCATCACCTGATCGACGGCGGATTAGGCGATCTCCGGAGTGGCGATCAACTGCTGTACTTAAAAATGTTTCGAGAAAGTCTGGGGCGTGGCCGTGATACGGTCACGATCACCATGACGGAGCTGGGCCGGACGACCGGGCTCGGCAAACGCGCGGTGGAGGAAGGCCTCAGGCGACTCGCGCATGACGGCATGATTCGGGTGCTGGCCAAAGGTCATGGCCATATTGCCACGGAATATCAAATCGTTCGAGCTGTGGCCCCCTCCCCTACTGGCAAAAAAACGAGGCAACCCAGCGTCGAAACCGTCCTGTCGCAGCTTTCAATAGAGGAACAATCTAAACTTCAGCAGATGGCTCGAACCTTAGAACCTGATGATCGCACACGAATGGAAAGCGAGATCCAGGAACAATTCCAAAATTTAGGCCTCGTCCCCTCCCCGCCGATGCGCCACCAGGCTTTTCTCTTTAAAGTCCTCTCAGAAAAAATGTTTCATTCGATTCGAGAATCTCACCCTTCCTTATTTCGTTAACTTAAAAGTTTAATAATTAAATTTAACGCCGCTTACAAATTAATTAACTTCAATCAATCATTATAAATTACAAGCATTAATTAATTCCATAAAACTTAATAAATACTTTATATAGGAAATTATTCTGTGATCTTTATTATCAAATATACAAATAAATATTATGAATTAAAAAACTCCATTAATTTATAAATATATTAATATAAAACTAGCCAGCACCTACAATTAAATGTAAAGAATAAAATATTTT
>JAJDBS010000001.1 GCA_029261235.1 Nitrospirales bacterium | reverse complement strand
ATTGAGAGCCAAATCGGTTCGAAAACCAATATGCTTACACATAGGCGAAATAAATTTTTCGATCGCGGCAATGACTTTATTCCCATTGCTAAAATGATTCAGCATGACGATACGCCCGCCAGGCTTACATACACGAATCATTTCATTCACGACCTTCCGATAATCAGGAACAGCCGTGACGACATAGGCGGCCATCACCAAGTCAAACGTGTTATCAGGAAGCTCCATATTTCCTGCATCCATTGTCTGAAGGGTGACATGAGACAACTTATGTTCATCGACCCGTCGATAAGCATGCTCTAACATACCTTCAGATAGGTCAATGCCCAAGATATCGCAATGAGAGGGATACAAGGGGAGAGCTTCCCCAGTTCCAACCCCCACCTCTAAAATCTGGCAACCAGGCTCAATTGAGAGCCCTCGAACGGCAGCTTCACGGGATTGCTTAAAGGCTTTCCCAAACGTGTGGTCGTACACGGACGCATAGGCCGTATACACTCGCTCTACTTTTTTATTGTCCATACGTCCTCCATAGTGGTGCACTTCTCAATCCACACCCCTTCGAAGACCATTGAATTAATAACATTAAAATCGTTAAAACTGGGGAATGACAAACAATGGCGGGAACCCAGATTTTTTTGCCGGCCTGGGGACGGCCCACCCACAGATAACTAACGGGTTGCTAATCTACCGAAGTAGAGAAAAGGAGTCAACTATTCTTCCTTATGAGCATCTGATTGAAAAACGTATATACTCAATTGATGAGATCCATATTTCTTAGAAGTTATCGACAACCAACAAGATTGGTTCACAACCGACGAAGGGATTGCAAACCTCCAAAGGCTTCTCTACAATTTCTCAATTGTCTTACCCTATGATACACGAAATTGCTCTAAGGAGAACCGCCATGGGAATTGGCTCTTCATCGTTTATTCGTCTTACATTTTCCCTTGCCGCCATAGTAAGCGTGAGCGTCTTCACGTTGACTTCAGTCTCACATGGCATTGATCTGTCCATCAGCATTGAGGAAGCTAATACATCTCTTGCCGCGGGCCGGCAAACCATGGAAACCGCTGAGACCGTCGAAGATGTTGCTGCGGTGATGAAAATGTCAGAAAAAGTGATCCGAGTAGGAGCCGACCCTGAAGTCGAACCCTGTGGAACCCACGCTATCTTGCGAACTCGTAAGTATTGGTTGGAGTACTTTGGGCGACGCGAAGCAGCAGAATCGAAACGAAAGAAGCAGGAAGTTCGCATGCCAGAATCCAAAATTCAAGAAATTTTGAATATGCCCTATCTTGAAGTCGAAGTCCGGTTATGTGGAGATGAAGAATTCTTTGCCGAAGGTGCGGAAATCGCCCTGCAACAGGGCAATCTCATGGCTCGTCCAGTTGATATTGGTCCTGCAGAACGCGGTCGAAAAAATCCGGGGGAACCGCCTAGCTTTCGCTCTCGATTTACCGCACGCTTTGCCTATGCTGACTTCGATCCGCAGGCACCAGGTACCTTGGCTGTGTTTTTCCCAGACGGCAAGCTGATCAATATTCACGCGGATTTCTCAACGATTCACTAGCCCAGAAAGAAGTCTTAGCCAACAAATCAATAGCTCACCTTGCTCAGCATAGAAATTCGTGCAGTTCAACCCTGCGAAACATCGGTGATGCCTTCGACCTCCCTCAATGTATATAGATGGTGATAGAGGCCCTGTTTTTCGAGTAAATCTTCGTGCCGCCCTTCCTCGACAATCGTTCCTCGATGAAGCACAAGAATTCGATGCGCCCGCTGGATAGACGAAAAGCGATGCGCAATCATTAAAGTCGTCCGTCCTTTCATCAGCTCAATCAACGCACCCTGCACCAACGATTCTGATTGACTATCTAAAGCCGATGTCGCCTCATCGAGAATAAGAATTCTTGGGTCTTTCAGTAAAGCCCGAGCAATCGCCACCCGCTGACGTTGCCCTCCTGACAGGTTCACTCCCTTTTCTCCTAAAATCGTGTCATAGCCATCCGGAAGATCTTTGATGAAGTCATGCGCATTCGCGCGTTGACTAGCTTCAAACACCTCTGAGTCAGCGGCCTTCCAGCGACCATAGCGGATATTATCCATGATGGTGCCACCAAATAAAAACGTTTCTTGCGGAACTAGAGCCAGTTGATGATACAAACTATCCAATTCAATGGACTTCATTTCGTGCCCATCAATGAGCACTCGCCCCTTCGTTGGGTCATAAAAACGATGAAGTAGGTTAATAATCGTCGTTTTCCCAGCTCCGGTCGGTCCCACCAATGCCACACATTCTCCAGCCTTAATGGAAAAAGAGACCCCTTCCAAGACAGGGGGACGTTCGTCGTAGGCGAACTCTACCTCCTCAAACTGGATATCCCCGCGAATAGGGACCAAAGGCCGAGAATCCGAACTATCTCGAATATCTAATGGGGTATCCAAAAGCTCAAACACTCGAACCATTGCTCCTTGGACTTCTTTCACTTGAGAAAAAATCCGTGCAGCCGATCCAAATGGACCAATGAGAATGCCTGCAAAAAGGACAAACGCAAAGAGTTCACCAGGAGTCAACAGCCCTTCAATCACCTGTTTTCCTCCATACCATAATACGCCGATCGCCATGGCAAAGGTAAAAAAGGTAATCACGGGAACAAAGACGGCCATGACACCCGTGCGCTGCATCGTTGTCGCTAAAAGCCCTTCAACGGCTGTCCGAAACCTCGCTTCCTCTCGTTGCCCTTGCACAAAGGACTTCACTTCTCGAATACCTGATACCACTTCCTCAATTAGCGTCGTCAGCTGTGCTGTTTGGTCTTGGATTTTCATGGACAAGGCTTTCAACCGTTTCCCAAATATCCTCGCGACAAGGGCGAGTAATGGCAGCAGAACGAGAATTAGCAGACATAGACGCCAGTTCATCACCAAGAGAAAGCTTACCCCTCCGATGATTGTCACGAGATGCTTAAGGGCATCCATTGGCGTTTCCGTGAGGAGGCTTTGAATGACGCCGACATCATTCATCAACCGTGAAATCAACTCGCCTGTACGTCGCTTGGCAAAAAAATTGAGGGATAACCGATGGAGATGGGAAAAGACATGTGTTCGGAAGTCAGCCATCACGCGCTGAGAAGCTAAGGCCGTCAGATAACTATGCCCCATCGATAACAGACCTTGCCCGACCACCAATCCAATAAACACCCAGACCATTGACGTTAACTGCTGAAGATCTTTTTGTATGGTGATCACATCCCATAGCGACCCGGCCAACCTGATTAACACGAGATTGCAGGCAGCAACGCCCATCACCGCCGCGCCAGCACACACCATGATCACCATCTGCGGACGAACAAAAGGCAAAAATCTAGACCACTGATTCATAGAAATCTCACACAGGGCTAAAAGAGTTAGACAGGAAAACGAAAGAAATTGGGAAAATGGCGAGGAACGAAAACGCCGCGATCAGTCGATTTGCACAACCGATTCGATTTGCATCTTATTCAGAGCGACAAACTCGGAACGGTGGACGTCGTCAATGACGACATCGGTCAAATTGATAAACACGACGGACTCATCGTTTAACACATCCGAAATTCGATTCCGCATGGGTGGAATGAGCAGTTCACCGACATAGGTCGACAGGGAGGTGCGAACCCTGATGCGAGTTTTTTTCCCTTGGGTCATAACAATGCCCTACTCCCTGCTGACCTATGAAATTAGTTTCGACGCTTGGCGAATTTCATGCGGCGACGAAGTTTTTTATGTTTATGCTTACGCATCTTCTTCCTCCGCTTTTTGACCACACTCGACATAAAATTGAAATCCTCGATTAAAAAATTGTGAGACGACAGCCCAACAAAATCACACTCAACCATGCCCAATTCAGAAAAAAGGCCGTAAAAACAACCGATCTACCTATCATAGGGTCTAGAAAAGTGTCAAGAAAACTAGCGTATTATACCCGCTCTTGTCCCCGAGAGTCACCTTTGATTTCAAAATTCCCTTGACCCTTGTTGGAGCCTACTCCATTATAGGTCTAAATGTGGATCATACCCCCAGCAATCAATCGCTTTCGCGTAGGGTCAATGCTCGTTGTGATGGGAATCGTGTGTCTGTTGGGGACTGGGTGCTCAACCAAAGCCCCACAGTATCCGGAAGATCATGCTCGGTTTCAGCGAGTGATCCAGGCAATAAAAACACTCGAAGCGGCCTATGTCAATAAAGATGGCTCAACCTTCCATGAGCTCCTTTTGCCACTGGAGCAGCTTGAAGCCTTGGAAGCTGAGGTTCGAAAAGACTTCACCACATTTGCGAGCACTGAGCTTGAATTGACGGTTGATCGTATCGTCATCGACGGGAACCTCATTTCAGCATTCATGTCTTGGCAAGGGACATGGCAGCGCGCAACACAAGAATCCCGCGACTCGGCTAGAGGGCACGGCGTACTCCTCTGGAGTGGAAACCAGGTCATCTTGCTTCGAGGAGTCGAAGGGGATCTTCCCTTTGGCCTCGCGTCTCGCCTGAACCTATCCTCGTAATTTTTCCATTCTCCATCCCTCATTATCCCGACATTCTTACCATGGCTCCTTCTTCTGCCAAGCTGCCCATGAACACTGACACGATTGTCACTGACTTCCTCGTAATTGGGGCCGGCGTGGCTGGATTACGTGCAGCCCTAGAGCTGTGTCGACATGGACATGTCACTATGGTGGCCAAAGGCGGCCCGCAAGACAATAACTCCTTTTATGCCCAAGGCGGCGTGGCTGTTGCCTTGAGCGAAGAGGACGACGTCGACCTTCACTTCACCGATACAATAAAAGCTGGACATCAGCTCTGTTCCCGACCCGCAACAAAGATTTTGGTCGAGGAAGGCCCCTCCCGTATTCATGAACTAATTGATTGGGGAGCTCAATTTGATACCGTTGACGGGAAACTCGCATTTACCAAAGAAGGCGCACATAGTCGCCATAGAGTATTAAGGGCCGGTGGGGATGCGACTGGAAGTGAAATGGTTCGAGCACTGAGTACGAAAGCTCAAGGCCTGAACAACCTGAAATGGCTCGGAAATCACTTTGGGGTCGAGCTCGTCATACAAGATGGCCGATGTTGTGGGGCGATCGTCCTGAATGAGTCGAAAGGTACGTGCCAGACAATACTGGCTTCGGCCGTCCTGTTAGTCACCGGCGGAGCAGGACAAATTTATTCTCGCACCACAAATCCGGCAAATGCCACCGGCGATGGAATTGCCATGGCGTTTCAAGCTGGAGCCATTCTCAAAGATATGGAGTTTGTCCAATTTCACCCCACCTCGCTCTATCTCCCCTCCAGTCCTCCCTTTCTCCTGACGGAAGCTTTACGTGGCGAGGGTGGCATCCTCCGAAATAATCGATGTGAACGGTTCATGGCACAATATGATCGGAATCAAGAACTCGCACCACGAGATATCGTCTCTCGTGCTATTTGGGCTGAAATGGAAAAAACCAAAGCTCGGCACGTCTACCTGGATGTCACCCACCTAGGATCAGCATTTTTAAAAGAACGCTTCCCCACCATTTATTCCACCTGCTTGCGATATGACATCGATATCACTGAGGAATGGATTCCAGTCTCCCCGAGCGCACATTACTTTATGGGCGGCGTGAAAACTGACCTCCACGGTGCCTCAACCCTTCCTGGCCTTTTTGTGGCAGGAGAAGCTGCTTGCTCAGGTGTGCATGGAGCCAATCGCTTAGGCAGCAATTCTCTTTTGGAAGGCTTGGTCTTTGGGTTACGTGCGGGGCAGGCAGCGGCGCAGTATGCGAACACCCATCCGTCACCGATAGGGCATACCGACTCGTATCAGACGAAACCTTCCGGACGGAAGATGTCGGAGCAGGACGTTGAAAAGCTTCGAAATTCTCTCCGCCGCTTGATGTGGACAAAAGTTGGGTTAATACGAACAGAGGATTCTCTACAAAAAGCCCTTGACCAACTTCAACAGTGGTCACGCAAGCTGCGCGTCCCACCGCTTAGTCGAACGGGCCTAGAAACACACAATATGCTTCAGGTTGGACTGTGCGTCACTGAATCAGCGCTCTGGCGAGCAAACAGTGTGGGGGCGCATTACCGAGAAGATATTCCCTTTTGCAAGGGATTGAAATGGAAAGTCCACAGTGAGTGTCGCCAAACAAGCGACACGACAATGAGAAGTGAGCCGCTCGAAACACAAGAGAAGAAAAGACCAGTGCGACGAAAAGTGAGAATGAAGAAGTGAGAAACCAGAACACGCAATAGCAAGCAATTCCTTCTTTCTTGCTCGACACATCTTCCATTTCACGCTTCATTCAGACAAGAACTCAAATAACGATTCAAGTGCGCATGGAAGGCCTTCCGTAGATTCTCCGCCAGCAGCCCTCTCCGCCCCTGGCCTATTTGACAATCCCCAATTTTTGAAACAGCCATAATTTCTATTCCTGTATTCGTGATAAAACATTCATCCGCTTGAAGCAATTGCTCAGGAGGATAGAATCCTTCCTCGACGACCACGCCTTGTTCAGCGGCAAGTTCCAGCACCACATCCCGGGTAATCCCTTTCAAAATCCCGCATTCTACAGCCGGTGTGTGCAGTTGCTGGTTCTTCACAAAAAAGAGATTACTGGTGGTACATTCCGCCACATATCCGTCCATATTCAACATGAGCGCGTCATCAGCCCCAACCTGAACGGCCTCTTGCTTCGCTAATATATTATTAAGAAAACTGATCGCCTTGATTTGAGGAGATTGAGCAAGTTCCGGGTTCCGTTTCACCGAGGCGAGATGTAGACTCATCCCCTGTTCCCGCTGTTGCTTTGTGTATGTCACAACTGGCTTGGCCATGACCACAACCGTCGGGTGAGCACACAAGCGTGGATCAATCCCCATCTCTCCTTCACCACGAGAAATTGTCACCCGCAAACCAGCATCCTCAAGTTCATTACGAATCAAAAGCTCCCCTAGGATCGACTTCCATTCTTCATCTTTCATCGAAAAATCTAAACGAATACGTTCGCAGGACTGGCGGAGCCGCTCGAGATGCCTTTCCAATAAAAACACCCTTCCCCGATACACGCGCAGCGTCTCATAGACCCCATCTCCGTACAAAAAGCCATGATCAAATACCGAGATGCGCGCATCCTTCTTCTCGACAAATCGATCATTCAGATAGATCCACATACCATCATCCTATTGTGAAAAGTTAGAAATGGGAAGTGAGAAGTTAGGCGTAAGAGGTAAGGAGAAGATGGACTATCGAATTCTCTTTTCTCTTTCCTAAAATTTTTTGCTCTTCACTACTTACTTCACACTCCTCAATGTATTATCAATTCTTCCCCTGTTGAAGAACCTGCAAAAACGCCTGTGCTTTATGCAGGGTTTCATCATATTCGCGAGTGGGATCGGAATCGGCCACAATGCCAGCTCCGACTTGGAGATAGCCACTATTTTTGGAAAGCAGCAACGTACGAATGACAATATTCAAGTCAATATTTCCATCCCATCCAACGAATCCGATCGATCCCGTATACAGTCCCCGTCGGACAGGTTCAAGGCGTTCTATAATTTCCATGCAGTGTACTTTTGGTACACCAGTAATGGTGCCCCCTGGGAAAACCGCTCGAATCAAGTCAAAGACAGTGCGCGACTCACTCAATTGTCCCAATACATGCGACACTAAGTGCATCACATGGGAATACCGTTCCACCGTCATCAACTCATCAACCCGGATAGATCCATACCGGCAGACTCGGCCTAAATCATTGCGGACGAGATCCACGAGCATCAGATGTTCGGCTCGTTCTTTTTTGTTGGAAAGCAGATCCTCTGCGAGGCGCCGATCCTCAGCAGCTCCTTCTCCTCGCGGTCGAGTGCCGGCAATAGGCCGCATATCGGCAAAGCCATCTGAAAGCCGAACAAGTCGTTCCGGCGAATTACACACAATGACATCCGATTCAAAGACAAGAAACGCGGAATGAGGCGAAGGGTTCATATTCCGCAATTGACGATAGAGAGTCGCTCCTGCCTGTGACTGTGACGCAAAGCCATCTGTGATACCTTCGACTTGGAAGCGATGGGAAAGATTCGCTTGATAGATGTCTCCAGCCGCAATAAATTGTTGGCACTCCCGCACGCGATCCTGATAATTAGTGGCGGATTGTCCTTCATGAATGCGAAATGAATGAGAAACAGATTTGCCCTCATCAAAAACACGATCAATGGATCGTACTTTCGCTTCCAGATCCATTAATCGAGATTGACCTTCTCGATATAATGTCTCCCAATTTTCATGTTCTAATCGCTCAGGCGACGGTGAATAGACTAGCCACGTGCTAGACGTATGATGATCAACGACCACAAAGACTTCGACAAAAATAAAATAGATGTCAGGAAATTGCAGGTCATCTTGAGCATGCTCGGGAAGGATCTCGAATCTCCGGGCCAGGTCATAACTTAGGCATCCGATCGCTCCACCCAGGAACGGCAGGAAAGAATGGGGCATGACGGTGGGTTGCTTAGCAAACTGTTGTTGCAAAAATGAAAAAGGATCACCTTCGTGCTCTTCCCACGCGTCGGCCGTATACGTTTGGACGGTGGTCCCCTTGCCTCGGACAACAAGATACGGGTCACCCCCCAAATAGGAAAAACGACGCGAGGCCCCCATGTATTGAGCATCATGTTCAATAAAAAATGAATGTGGGGCGAACTCGGTGACCCGACCATACAGATCAAACGGATCTTCAACACTCACGTCACATGGCTGTACAAGAGGAAACACCTGAGCTCGAGGAAGGGTTGCATCGGTCCCTCCTCCACGATGAGTGGGAAGAACAGACAAGGATCTAGGGATTATCAGTTGAGGCTGGAGGAGTCGTCGCTTTCATAGCATTTGCAGCTTCTTCAGGAGCCAAGATACCTTTTTGTATCAGTGATTCTAAAAGACCTTTTACGGCTTCTCCTGGCGAGCGACGGAGTCCGCGAACACGAATAGTCGGCGGGTAAAAACGAAGATAATCAGGATTATTCACACGAATCGTGACCGATTCACTCTCGCTATAGGGGCCCAATTCTTGATCGGCATTGGGAATTCTGAAAAACGGCTTCCCGTTAGCCAGGGTTCCATCAGGGTCCTCGATCTCAACTCGATCAGAAATGTCGTTGCCTGTGATTTCTTGCACGGCATCCACCACTAAGATCAAGGTGTCGGCAACAACAGGATCCCCCGTTTGATTTTTAACTGTCACAAGAAACTCGACTTCGCTCACGGAGGTCAACCCTGTTCCAGATAATGCGTCAGAATTTTTATATTGTACAACCGGAACGACCCCCTCAGTTAAGTCAGGAAGCTCATCCACCGATGGATTGGCCAATGCAAGGGGACCACTGATTCCCATACTCAGCGTGAAAATTATCACCAAACTCTGTATTTTTTTTGTCATTTCCATCATACACAAAAGAATATTGGGCTTTTCTTCTCGACTGAAAACCTTTTTTCCTAAAGGAACGTGATCTAAGCTTACGGATACTGTATCATATTTCTAGAATGATGCGACTAGTTTCCTTGACAAGATTTATGAATTTTTGGTTGAATGTAGCCCCTTCCAAGGACTCGCCTTGCAGGTTAACACATGGCATCTTCTCAAGATCCAGTATTTGCGGGGCTCGGGCAAGCGATGCGAGTGGGGACAGACCTACTTGCCGCGCTTATCGTCGGTGGATTCCTCGGATGGTTAGTTGATTCGTATGTGCTTGATTCCACACCATGGGGTATGGCTGTTGGTTTAGTATTAGGATTGATCACTGGAATTCGTAACGCCTACCGTGCAGCCCAGCGGTGGCAATCATAAGCAGTAACACTAAGGTTCAGTTTTGGAAGATCCCTTACATCCCTTCGAGCTCCACAATTTCATCCCACTTTCGCTTTTCGGTCTAGACATTTCAGTCAATAAGGCCGTCGTGATGATGTGGGTCGTGGTAGGCGTCGCCTCTCTTTTTCTTTTAAAGGCTGGTGCCGCCAAATCGCTCGTCCCATCAAAACTTCAGAGCATGGCGGAACTGCTCGTTGAATTTATCCAAGGTATTATTCAGGACACAATGGGTCCATCAGGGAAACAGTATTTCCCTCTTATTAGTTCCCTGTTTCTTTTTATTTTATTTTGCAATCTACTCGGGTTAATTCCCGGCACCTATACCGTAACCAGCCAGATTATTGTGACCGGCGTCTTTGCCATTGGAGTATATGGCCTTAGTCTTGTCATCGGGTTCAAATTACACGGAGCAAAATTTCTCCCTGGCATCCTCATTCCTCCAGGAACTCCAGGCTGGCTCCTTCCATTGATGATTCCCATAGAAATAATCAGCCAAATTGCTCGACCTATTTCATTAGCTGTGCGATTATTTGCTAATATGACTGCTGGACACGTCATCCTGGGAGTGCTTGTCGGGTTAACGATAACTGGCGGACTTCTCATCGGTTGGCTCCCCTTTTCGTTTACAATTGTGCTATACGGCCTAGAAGTCGGTATCGCGTTTATTCAGGCCTATATCTTTACCGTCTTAACGTGTGTCTACTTGGGCGATGCCATTCATCTGCACTAATCACGTTCAAATCATGAAAGTTAGTTTCACTATTAGTCCCTTTTAAACTGGGAGGATCACACTACAATGGATTCTGCAGCAGCAGCACTTTTGGGAATGGGCCTAGCGGCCTCAGGTTTTGCCGGTGCCGGCATAGGTATCGGATATATTTTCGGAAAAATGATCGAAGCCGTCGCCCGCCAGCCTGAGGCGGAAGCTCGCGTGGGCAAGTACATGTGGATTGGGTTCGCTTTAGTCGAAGCCATTGCACTCTATGGACTGGTCATTGCCTTCATCATCATGGGCAAAGGATAAAAGGCGACTGAGCTATGCCACAATTTGATTCAAATTTCTTTTCGACTTTGATTTTTTGGGAGGTGCTGTCGTTTAGCAT